>CAZVTW010000091.1:0-15377 GCA_964629805.1 uncultured Bacteroidales bacterium
GCTTTATTTTTAGACATCCTGCAATCTTCAATTTCAGGTGTAGCATCCCTGATATGATAAGCGCCTCCACCCTGCATGGAAGAATTATGAGTAAATCTGCTGTTCGTAATTTTGAGATTAGAGTATTTAATAACACATAATGCAGCGCCATATTCAGCCAGTGTATCCAGGTTAGTTGTGCCTGTTTTTTTCGCAAATTGAACAACACAATGATCAATAACAGAGGTATCAGATGATTGGTTTGGCTTAAAACGAATCCCGCCCCAGGCGCCGTCAGTGGTATTCATGTTATAAAACCCGGTTGTGTCATTTTTCGTAAAGAAAATACTGTCGTTTGGTATTCCCGCTGCTTTAAGGGATCCATTAGAGACTGTAATTGAATAAGGGCCGTAGAATTCGACTGTTGTCCCCGGAATAATTGTTAATGAAGCGCCATTTGAGATATTGACATCGCAATTAACCTCAACGTTTTGAGCTTCCCAATGTGTGTTTACAGTAATATTACAGTCTGCAACCTGTGTTATTGGTCTCCACTCATAAGCGCCAATATCAACGATATTATTTATGATACGTGGATTTCCGCCAAAAGCAAATGGCGGTAATTTTTGTCCGGATGTATTTGGCGTCCCCACATCCACACACGGAGAGAAATCAGGAATTGACCAGTCCGCAACTAATCCGTCATAAGCAACGCCCTGTCCGGCTGAAGGAGATGTGAAGTTCGGGTCCGAATCAATATTGCCATTTGCAATGTTGTCAAATAAAAAGCTGTAAGAAGCGCCTGCGCCTGCCCCCTGGAAATTCTCATCGCCCCCCTGTACATTACAATGATAAAAAGCCGGTTCGGAAAAATCTTCATTCATATAAACTTCATGACCTTCTGTACTGGCATTATTTCCCCATAAAATATCATTGTTAAGCACAGGCAATGCGTTTGCACAAAATAATCCGCCTCCGAGATTTGCCAGGTTATTTGCTATGGTATTGTTATTGAATGAAGCATTACTTCCCAGCAGATACATCCCGCCACCATCATTTGTTGCAGAATTATTGGTTATGAGATTATTAACAATGTATTGGTTTCCTGATGACAACGCAATACCTCCTCCTGAAGAGGCAATATTATTGGAAATATAGTTTTGATACATTTCAAAACCATCAATTGTAGAGTAAGAATGATACAGTCCTCCGCCATATCCTTCGGCAGTGTTATAGCTTATTTCTGTTTCCCGGAGTTGGGGGTTGGCATCGTAAATTGCCAGCCCGCCTCCGTTTCCAAAAGCTTTGTTGTTGTTAAATGTACAGTTGTGAATAGTGATTCCCGAATAGTTATTAATATACATAGCCCCGCCGTCAGGATATGTTCCCCTGGCTTTGGCATATTCAAATGTGCAATACCTGAAAAATGAGGTATCATTCGTCGGGGATGTATTATTGAAAATAATTCCCTGCCATGCGCCATCATCGGTATTAATATTCCAAAAGCCGGTTGTGTCGTCCATTGTAAAAACAATCGGGGCAAATTCTTCTGCATCTGCAATAATTGCCCCCTGCACATCAATCCTATAGTAGCCCTGGAATTCTATCACCATGCCTTGGTTAATACCTAATACAGCGCCATCTTCAACCAGGATATCACAATCTATTTTTATGGTATCTCCAAACCATGTTGTTGGTTCGGCGATATTACCACAAACATGGTTAGTGAATTGAATCACAGCAGAATCACCGCTACTATTGATTGGGTCCTGAATATATTCTTCCTGTACCTTATTAATTTTAAGATAACTTTGATCTTCCTTCAAATCGTAATTCTTTCTGAATTCAACCCGGCATATTTCGCCTATCCCGAAAAACTTAGAGGTAGGCAGGTCCCAATCATTAAAATGTATTTCAACATCGGCTTTTCCGCCATTTTTGAAATTGACCCAGGCATCGATGTCATTTTCACTGGCAAAATTATTGTTCAGTTTAACATCTCCTGTTGGTGTGATTTTCGATTCATCATACTGCATTTCAATCCTTATCGATTTGGCGAATCTTAAAGAATCGCTCAAAGTAACAGGGATGTCAAACTCTTCGACACCGGCTATTGTGGTATCAGGTATGTGATAGGTCCTGGCTTGGGGATTAAACATCTCATTGGACCGGGATGCTGTATTACCGTCAAATCCCCCGGGTATAAATATCCTGTTATTAATTTCAGCAACCTGATTCAACCCTCTACCTGTTGGCATCGAATCAAGTGTTTCCCAGGTATCCATAAAAGGATCATAAACTTCAACAACAGACTTATCGGCTCCTGTACCACCAAATACGAAGATTTTGTTATTAGCCACTGTTGCTGCACATTTTTGCCGTGGAGTAATCATCGGCGAACCTGTTGTCCAGTTGTCTGTTGCAGGATCATAAATTTCTACCACGGAAGTGGTGTTATCTGAAAAATCTATTTTCCCGCCAATAGCATAAATTTTATCATTAAAAGCCGCACAGGCAAAATTGGTACGGGCAGTTGGCATAGCTGTCTTTGTTGCCCAGGAATCAGCGCCGGGTACATACATCTCATTGACATTGTATATTGCACCGGTGGCTGCACCTCCAATAGCATATATCCTGTTATTAACTACTGCCAGACCAACATTGGCACGTGCAGTCGGCATGGACTGCAGGCTTTCCCACGAATCACTGATTGGTTTATACAATTCATGAACATCTGTAACAGCAGGGGTTTCTCCGCCAACAACATGGATATTTCCCATATATTCAATACTATTGGCATTCGACCTGGAAGTTGGCATATTTGCAGCAGATGACCAGTCATTCATAAGAGGTCTGAAAAAATTGACTTCGTCTGAGTGAGCTGTATGATAACCCCCTATTACAAAAATTTTATTGTGAGCGCTAACAACACCAGCGTCCTTAATTCCTGTTGGCATATCCTGTAAACTCAACCATCCCCCTTTTGTCTGAACGTCAGGCGAGAAACTAATCCATGAGGTATCTCCGGCAATTTCAATGGTGTTGAATTCATATGATTCCATGATATTTTCAACTGAAAAACGTGCATTTCCATTATCCAGATTGCCATTATTTTGGAATTCAACGCATAATATCTCACCTGTCCCTTCGATCCTTGAAAAAGGGTAAGTGCCCGTATTAACATTTGCCATAACATGAAATGATCCTCCATAATCATTTGTTGTAATAACAACATGACTGGGATCAATGAATGCACTATTCACGTTGACGATTCCTGTCGGAGTAAACTGATAAGGATCGAATTTTATTTCAAAGTCAAGGCCGTAACAGTCAGTTATAGAATCAGTTGTCATAACCGGCATACAAAAATAACCGGTTGTGTTTTTGAAAGAAGACTTAGGCAGACGATACTTGCCATACATTGCATGAACCTCCTCAGGATTGATTGCTCTGTTATAAAATCGGATATCATCAATCATGCCATCAAAGTAGTTTCCAGTAGCATCCGATTCACGACCAATAAAAACCGGTAAAGATGAATTTTCAAGAATGAGTGAAGCATTCATTTCATCTTTTAATGTGCCGTTGAAAAATAATCTGAGTTTCCCACCGTCATAGGTGAGTACTATGTTTGACCAGTCTTGTTCATATAATCTCAGGTCTGATTCTACGATTTTTTGTGTTGATACATTTTCAATAACCCCTTTAATTTTACCATTTTCAACAATGATTTTAAATCCCGGGTCAGTCGAATTTCTTAATTTTGATATAATACCGGATGTACCGGATGTATTCACACACTTGATCCATGTTGAGATACTAAATTGATTCGTAAAATCAAATGCAGGTGCATCTGCAATCTCAATATAATCCGAAACTCCGTTGAAAGCATAAGCATTTTCCCAATGATTAAACCGGTTATCGGTCAAAAAAGCGCCATTGACTGTTCCGTCATGGGCATTCCAGGATTCGTCCTGTGCATTACCGTTAAAAGGATAAAATGCAATAAGTCCGTTATTCAAATCAATGGATTGAGCATTTGCGGTGGAGATTCTCAATAATGAGAGGCAACATAAAATTACCAGGAACACAGTGATACTTCTCAGTGGTGTAAAGTTTTTCATGACTCTGTTATTTTAGTTGTTATTCTTTTCTTACAAGAGGAAAATAAAAAGGGAAAGTAATCTCCTTATTTGTATATATTAAAGAAAAATGATATAACTTCTGCAATAAAGAACAAAAAATATTCATTGGTTGTAAGGGAGTTAGAAAAAACAAATACGAATAAAAATATTTTTCTATCCGTTTCTACGTAATAATTTATAAGATCGTTCCCTTTTTTTTAAAGGTAATTATATTAATTTTGACTAAAATCATGTTTTATAGGATAAACATTACAAATTACGGGATAAATATATCTTTTTTTCAAATAATTGATTTTTAGTATATGAACATTATTTATAAAACAATTTTTTACATCATTATACTTTTTTGCCTAACATCTGCAACTTTCTCTCAACGGTTGTATGAAGATGGATTTTGGTTTCGCCGGGATAATAAAAAACGTCACAGGGTACCATTTGAACATGTTAATAATCTTATCATCATTCCTGTATCAATTAATGACTCCCGTCCATTAAAATTTATTTTTGATACAGGTGTGCGTACAACACTTGTCACAGAATTGTCAGCAAAAGATGAACTTATTATTCGTGATGCACAAAAAAAACGTGTCTATGGTCTTGGTGAAGGAGAGCCTTTGGAGGCATACCATTCAGAATCAAACTCAATGAAAACAAGAAGAATTAATGGAAAAGATATCACTATTAATGTGCTGATGGAGAATATTTTTCATCTTTCTGAAAAACTGGGAGTCGATGTGAATGGTCTGATTGGTTACGATTTAATTAAAAATTTCATTGTTGAGATCAATTATTCATCCAAGATACTGACTTTCCATAATCCGGAATATTTCAGGATGAAGTCAAAAAAAACTGACACTTTACCTATAACATTATACAAAAACAAACCCTATACTAAAGGTGCTGTAACACTGAAAAACAATGAAACGATACCTGTCAATTTGCTGATAGATACAGGTGCAAGTGATGCTTTGTGGCTGTTTGCAACATCGAACGATAGAATAACCATACCACAAAAATCCATTAAGGTGTATCTTGGCAAAGGGCTTAACGGTGATGTGAATGGGTATAAGGGACGTATCAGCGAATTACAATTCGGAGCGTATTCATTTTCGAATCTTGTTACTTCTTTCCCTGATTCGATTTCAATCAATTACACGATTTTCCAGGATGGCCGGAACGGAACACTCGGAGCAGAGACATTGAGGCGTTTCAGGGTATTTCTTGATTATCAGAATAACGCCATTTATTTGCGTCCGAATTCAAAGTATGATGAACCGTTTACTTACAACATGAGTGGTTTTGAAGTTTCTAATCCAATTCCCGGTTTACCGGTATTTGTTGTCACAGATATCATCAAAAACTCACCGGCAGATGAGGCAGGTATGGAAATCGGCGACCAGGTTATTTCTATCAATAATACGAGGATATCAAAATTCGACCTGAATGAAATATATGAGATTTTACACGGTAAAAAAGGTAAAAAACTCCATATCAGGATCAACCGTAACGGCGAAAAAAAATATATGAAACTGAAACTTGAAAGCAGGATTTAGATATATCTCAGGTTTTAAGTTTCTTTTTCTTTGCTGCCGGGAAAAGTATGTTATTGAGTATTAACCTGTACCCGGGTGAATGCGGATGCAAATTCAAATCAGTCGGGGGATCACCAACATAGTGTCTGTAATCTTCAGGATCATGACCGCCAAAGAATGTCCAGGTTCCTTTCCCAAATTCACCGTGAATATACTTGGCTTCATTGGCAGCTTTATTTTCACCCATAATCAACACATTAGATTTAATGTATTCCTTGTTGTAGGATGTTGTCTGTCCCATAAATCCTTTAATCATATTCACATGATTCTGGCATAGCATGGTTGGTACCGGGTCCCATTTAGCTGAAAACTCAAACAAGGTAAAATAATCCTCTTCTTTGTGAACCTTTCTTGTAGAAGTGGCATCTATGGAGGAATATTCATATACATAAGGGTCTGTTTCAAGAATAAAATCCTTGAAAGCAAACGTTTTACTAAAATCGAGTTTTCCCTGGGCATTATTATCCATCGGATCGCCGTCAAACATTTGCCGGCAGATATCAACCCCCTCTGCAGAGAGTGCGATATCATAAGAATCAGTTGCCGAACACATGGCGAATAAAAATCCACCATTGGCCACATAATCACGTATTGATTGTGCAACGAAAAGTTTTAGTTGAGATACTTTTTCAAAACCATATTTCCTCGCCATTTCCTCCTGGGCTCGTACATCTTCTTTATACCAGGGCATATGCCTGTAACTTCCCCAAAATTTACCATATTGTCCGGTAAAATCCTCGTGATGAAGGTGTAACCAATCATATTCCGATAGTTTACCTTCAATAATTTCCGGGTCATACAGGACATCATATGGTATTTCGGCATACGTCAGGGCCAGTGTTACTGCATCATCCCAGGGTAATTTGGTTTTTGGAGAATAAACGGCAATTTTAGGTGCAACCTCAAGTTTAATGGCATCCATATTTCTTTCTGGTGATGCAATTTCATTCAGAATATTCTGTGCCTGTAAATCAGCTATTGTCTCATATTCTACCCCTCGTATAATACATTCTGATTCAATATCCTGATGGTATTCCATCATAAAACTGCCACCCCTGTAATTAAGCAACCACTGAACTTCTATGCCGTGTTGAAGTGTCCAGTAAGCAATACCATAGGATTTCAAATGATTATTTTGCTCTTCCTGCATCGGAATTAAAATTGAAACTCCCTTTACTGTGACCTGAATGAATAAAAAAGCGATAATGATAAAATATCTGCTCATAATAAAATATATTGTTGTTAAACATCGTACAAAATAAATACTCTTTCGTATTATATACAAAATTTAAGCAGAATTGTTTCTTTTTTCCTTGTTGTCAATTGATGATTTTTTTTTCATGTCTGCATGCAAGTATGAAAAAAAATATCACATGACTTATTGTTAAACAACCTAGCCTAAATCATCCAAACGAATAAATAAAAATCTGATTGTATAATATCCTGGGGAATTATTTATTAAAATGGTGCATCATCCTTATCAAAACTAAACCCCTGATCAAAACCGTCATCAAGAGGAAATCCATTGTTTGGCGCACCTTCCTCATTCATTTTTGAACTGATTGTGACACCACCGACAGGCGCAAAATCACCGGCCTGGTCAAAATCACCTTCATCCCAGTCGACAAATTTAGCCTGATCAGAGACAAACTTCAGATTAACATCGCAGGTTGCTCCATTTCTGTGCTTTGCAACAATGATTTCCGCTTTCCCTTTTGTTGAATTACCCTCTTCGTCTTCAGTAATACCATATCTTTCAGGGCGATGGATAAAAATAACAATATCTGCGTCCTGTTCGATTGCCCCTGATTCCCTGAGGTCTGAAATTTGTGGTCGTTTATCGCCACCGCGTAATTCGACCCCCCTGTTCAACTGGGAAAGAGCAATGACCGGGACATTAAGTTCTTTTGCAATGGCTTTCAGTCCTCTGGAAATATTACTGACCTCCTGCTCCCGGCTTGATGCATCACCAGGGCCTGTCATGAGTTGCAAGTAGTCAACCACAACTAATTGAATATCATGCATTAGTTTCAACCTCCGGCATTTTGCCCGAAGCTCAAACAATGATATGGCCGGTGTGTCATCAATAAAAATAGGGGCCTCAGCCAGGTCTTTGATTTTAACTTCCAATTGCTCCCATTCTTCGGTTGATAGTTTCCCTGTTTTGATCTTTTCGCTGCTCAATCCGGTTTCTGCTACCACAAGTCGGTTTACGAGCTGTACAGAAGACATCTCAAGTGAGAATAATGCTACAGGTTTATTATAAATAACTGCAATATTCCTCATCATAGACAATACAAAAGCTGTTTTTCCCATCGAGGGACGGGCAGCAATCACAACCATATCAGATTTTTGCCAACCGGAGGTTATCCTATCCAGAGAAGTGAATCCACATGGCACACCACTTAATCCGTCTTCCCTTTTACCGGCTTCTTCCATTTGTTTGATAGCCTCGCCAATAACATTTTTAATAACTGCAGTCTCGCGCTTTATGTTACCGGCAGCAATATTAAATAACTCTTTTTCAGAGTAATCCAGCAAATCATTCACATCAATACTTGGGTCAAATGCTTTCGCCTGGATTTCGGAGGAAACACGAATTAATTCACGTTGAAGGTATTTCTGTGCAATGATCCTGGCGTGATATTGTATATGTGCTGCTGAAGCCACCCGTGTTGTCAGCTGGGTGATATAAAACGGCCCGCCAACAATTTCCAGGTTGCCGTTGCGCCGTAGTTCCTCTGTGACAGTCATGATGTCTATAGGTTGCATTTTCTCAGAAAGATTGATGATGGCCTCAAAGATTTTCCTGTGAATGTCACTATAAAAACTTTCTGGTTTTAAAATATCAATGACCTCAATGACCTTGTCCTTTTCAAGCATCAAAGCTCCAAGCACCACAGACTCCAGTTCAGTGTCCTGCGGCGGTACTTTACCAAGCTCTTCATTTACTTTTTGTAATAGATTAGATGTGTCTTTCTTCTGTTTATCTGCCATTGTTGGTCTGAATTTTATTATTCAACATATTATTGGGTTGTGATTTACAAATGTCGTTTTCACTATAAAACAGAATGATTATTTTTCCATTTTTCCTCAAAAACAATTCAGCTTACGAATGTAATGATTATCGGTTTCATATTAATGATGACTTATTAACCTTAACTTGTTAAAAAGTTTTTTTTCAGAACTAATTCTCTTTAGTTTTGCGTGTTTAACTCATGCATTTTGTTAATAAAAAATTATGATTTGCTTTCCTAATGCAAAAATAAACATTGGGCTCCATGTTGTTGAAAAACGCGAAGATGGCTTACATAATATTGAAACCATCTTTTTCCCAATTGGTTTCAAAGATGTACTTGAGATTTTACCAGGACAGGATACTCAACAAATGGCCATCAGCGGTATCAGGATAAGCGGCAACTTGCAGCAAAATCTATGTTGCAAAGCATACCATTTATTGAGTCAACAAATACCCCTGCCCCCCGTAAAAATTCATCTTCACAAAGCCATTCCTCCCGGCTCAGGATTGGGAGGAGGTTCTTCGGACGCAGCATACACGCTTAAAACTCTAAATGACATATTTCTTTTACAACTTGATACGAGCAAGCTTCGACAACTGGCATCAGACCTGGGAAGCGACTGCGCTTTTTTTATTGACAATAAACCTGCCTATGCCGTTGGAAAAGGAGACAAACTTGAACATATATCATTAAAACTGCCATATCATATAGTTCTTGTTATTCCGGATTTTCAGGTTTCCACAAAAGAAGCTTATTCGCTTGTTACACCAAAAAAAACAACTATTAAACTAAAAGATGCAGTAAAAAGACCGATCAAGGAGTGGAGGGACCTGATAAAAAATGATTTTGAGTTCACTGTTTTTCAGAAATACCCTGAATTAGCGGAAATAAAAACCATCCTGTATAATCACGGAGCGTTGTATTCCTCTATGTCAGGAAGTGGATCTGCTGTTTATGGTATATTCGATCGACCGGCAGAGCTTTCAAATGAATTTTCAGATCGATTTTTAGTCTGGGAGGGTATTTTGGGATGAATGAGACACAATTTGTTTTTATATAAACTTTTACCATTTTTGTTTTTTTATATTATCTTCGCACAATTCAAACGTGACAAAACAATGGAACAAAAAGTATATCAACGAATTAATACAATTACAGGTTGGATTGTTTTCCTTGTTGCAGCAATTGTTTACATCCTGACAATGGAGCCGACAACAAGTTTTTGGGATTGTGGTGAGTTCATTACTACAGCCTACAAATTAGAAGTTGGTCATCCACCGGGGGCGCCCTTTTTTATGGTCTTAGGACGGTTCTTCACTTTATTTGCCTTTGGTGACGAAACCCAGGTGCCGGTTATGATAAATCTCTTGTCTGCCCTGGCAAGCGCTTTCACCATCATGTTCCTGTTCTGGACAATTACACACATAGCCAGGAAAATTGTTGCCAAAAAGAATGAATATGATACAGCCAAAATCATCTCAATCATTGGAGCCGGCCTAATTGGCGCCTTAACTTATACTTTCACCGACACTTTCTGGTTTTCCGCTGTTGAAGGCGAAGTATATGCCCTGTCGTCGTTTTTCACAGCAGTTGTGTTCTGGGCTATTCTTAAATGGGAAAATGTTGCCGACACAAAATATGCTAATCGGTGGCTCATCCTTATCGCCTATCTCATGGGGCTTTCTATTGGTGTACACCTGCTCAACCTGCTGGCAATACCGGCCATCACGTTTGTTTACTACTACCGGAAGTATAAACCTACAAAAAAAGGATTCTTTTTTGCTTCACTCATTGCAGTCCTTCTGCTGGGCAGCATTATGTATGGTATCATTCAGGGGGTCGTTATGCTTTCAGCCTGGTTCGAAAGGATATTTGTTAATTCTTTTGGATTGCCGTATAATTCCGGGGCTATTTTTTATCTTGTCCTGATCCTGGGAGCTATCATTTATGGATTATATTACACTTATCATCACAAAAAAGTTGTTGCTAATACGATAATTTTGGGTATTACGGTGATCCTCATCGGATATTCTTCATTCGCAATCATACTCATTCGTTCGATTGCGGACCCGCCGATGAACCAAAACAAACCTAATACCGTTTTTTCATTGCTTTCGTATCTCAACCGCGAACAGTATGGCGACAGGCCGCTGGTGTACGGAGAATACTTTAACGCACCTGTTATTGACTATGATGAAGGAGATGCCATTTATGTAAAAAGGAATGGGAAATATGAAATCATTGACCGAAAAATTAAGCGGGTTTTTAATGAAAATTACACAACTATTTTCCCCAGAATGTACAGCGATCAGTCAAGCCCCAACCATGTGAAAGGATATAAGGACTGGACCGGATTCTCTGGAGACAAACCTCCAATGTTTAAGGAAAACCTGGAATTCTTTTTTAAATACCAGATTAACCACATGTATATCAGGTATTTTATGTGGAATTTTGCCGGTCGTCAAAATGACATACAAAATGTTGACGGAAATGTCCGTGACGGCAACTGGATTTCCGGTATACCTTTTATTGACAATGCAAGACTAGGCGACCAGGACCTTCTGCCTGATTATCTGAAAAATAACAAAGCCCGCAACACATTTTATTTTCTCCCGTTGATCCTGGGTCTCATTGGCGCTTATTTTTTATACAAAAAAAACAAAAAAGACTGCTGGGTTGTCTTCCTGCTGTTCTTTTTCACTGGCATTGCTATTGTCATCTACCTGAACCAGCCCCCATTCCAGCCACGTGAAAGGGATTATGCTTACGCCGGTTCGTTTTATGCTTTTGCTATTTATATCGGATTTGGAGTTCTATCCATTATCGAATTCCTGAAAAAATACCTGTCACCTACCCCGGCAGCAGTCCTCTCCACAATTGTGTCCCTGATAGTTCCCGGGCTTCTGGCCGCTGAGAACTGGGATGATCACGACCGGTCAGGCCGATATGTTGCCAGAGATTTTGCATCTAACTACCTGAATTCGTGCGAAGAAAATGCCGTGCTTTTTACTAATGGTGACAACGATACTTTCCCACTCTGGTACGCACAGGAAGTTGAAGGCATACGCACAGATGTAAGGGTTATAAACCTCAGCTATCTCAACACAGACTGGTACATCAACCAGATGCGTAAGAAAGCCTACAAATCTGATCCTGTACCATTTTCAATGAGCCCCGAAAAGTATCAGCAAGGCAAGAGAGATATTGTTTATATACATGATCGTATCAAACGACATGTTAATTTAAAAGAATTAGTACAATTTGTTGCTAATGATGACAAAAAAACAAAAATACCATACGGAGATGACTTCATCAATTTTTTCCCGGCAAGAAAATATTCTGTTCCTGTTGATTCCGCTAAAGTGGTTGAAAACGGAACAGTTCCGGAGCGCTCAGCCGGAGAAATATTACCGGAGATAAAAAACTCATTTCAAGAAGGGAAAAATTATGTCAGGAAAAATGAACTCATGGTCCTCGACTTATTATCAAATAATGACTGGGAACGCCCGATATACTTTGCAGTCACTGTTGGTCCCGGTGGTTACCTGAATTTCCAGGATTATTTCCAGCTCGATGGTTTGGCCTACAGGGTTGTTCCCATAAAAACACCCGGTTCGGGCGGAAATATTGGCCGAATTGAAACGTCTATCCTCTATGACAACATGATGAATACATTTAAATGGGGAGGAATCAATAAACCGGGTGTATACATTGATGAAAATATCGGACGTATGTTGATGAATATTAAAAATAATTTCTCACGTCTGGCAAAAAGTCTTGTTGAAGAAGGGAAAAAAGATTCGGCATTACAGGTTCTGAATCGGTGTATCGAACTGATGCCGCATGATAAGGTTCCCTTCAATTTTTACGACCTGCTTATTGCCGAAGGATATTATCTTGCCGGTGACACTGAAAAAGGAAATGAGATGATGAGAATAGTTGGTGATGTGACATCACAGGAAGTCCGTTACCTCATGTCACTAAGTACTGAAGAGACTGAACCCTTGACACAGGACATGCAAAGATCATTTGCCATCATGGGAGAAATAATAAGAATGACAAAACACTATGGCCAGGAAGAACTTTCGAAGGAATTTGAAAACAATATGAATCAACTCATTATGAACAACCCTGATAAATTCGGGCGATAATCAACAATAAATAATATGTTTTTAGTTAAACCTCCTATTCTGGTGACAAAGTTGTTTAATAAACTTATCTGGAACATACCAAATGATGAAAAAAAAATATTCTTAACCTTTGACGATGGCCCTGTCCCGGAGACAACCGAATGGATTCTTAATATCCTGGATTTTTATCAGGCCAAAGCGACATTTTTTTGTGTGGGTGAAAATGTCAGGAAACACCGACACCTGTACAATAAATACCTGGACCAGGGTCACAATGTCGGCAATCACACTTTTAATCATATGAAAGGGTGGAAACACACCAATGAAAATTATTTTGAGAACATTGAAACAGCAGGAAATTTCATTCATTCACAGTTATTCAGACCACCGCATGGCCGGCTCAAATTTTCTCAAAAAGAAAATCTTAAAAAAAACTATTACATCATTATGTGGGATGTCTTAAGCCGGGACTATGATTCAACAATTTCAAAAGAAGCTTGTTATCTGAATGTTGTAAACCATGCAAAAGAAGGATCAATAATCGTTTTCCATGACTCAGTTAAAGCAAGTGTTAACATGATGTATGCATTACCAAAAGTATTAGAATATTTTTCTAACCTGGGTTATCATTTTGCACCAATCACACCTGGAATAATTCGTAAATCTTTAAAATATAAGTCGAAACAGAAGGTTGTTTTAGAACATATTATCAGTTGATGAAAATACTCATAATCGGATCAGGGGGCAGAGAGCATGCTCTGACATGGAAGCTTTCGCAAAGTCTCCGCGCAGAGAAAATATTTGTTGCACCCGGAAATGCCGGAACACATCGAATTGCGAAGAATATTGATATTTCACCTGCAGATTTTAACAAGATAAAACAATTTTGTCTGCAGGAACGTATTGATATGATAGTTATCGGGCCGGAAGCGCCCCTTGTTGACGGGTTGCATGACTCGTTTAAAGAAGACTCAAGATTCAAAAATACCGCCATCATCGGGCCGGTTGCGCGGGCGGCTATGCTTGAGGGGAGCAAAGCATTTGCCAAGCAATTCATGCAAAAGTATAACATTCCGACAGCCAGGTATATGACAGTTGGAAAAAATAACATGAATGATGCCATAGAATTTTTAAATTCTCTTGCCCCGCCATATGTTCTTAAAGCTGATGGTCTTGCAGCCGGAAAAGGTGTGTTGATTATCGATATCCTGGACGAAGCTGTCCGGTTACTTGAGGAGATGCTTCACGGCAAGTTTGGCGATGCCAGTAAAGAAGTAGTTATTGAGGAACATCTCAATGGAATTGAACTGTCATGTTTTGTACTCACTGACGGCATATCTTATGTGGTTTTACCCGAAGCGAAAGATTACAAACGCATTGGTGAGGGAGACACAGGACTTAATACCGGCGGAATGGGGGCTGTTTCTCCTGTCCCTTTTGCAGATAAAGCTTTCCTGGAAAAAGTTGAGAACAGGATTATCAAACCGACAATTGACGGATTGAATAGTGAAGGAATTACCTACCAGGGATTTATATTTTTTGGCCTGATGAAATCAAAAGATGAACCCTATGTCATAGAATATAATGCCAGAATGGGAGACCCTGAAGCAGAGGTTGTCCTGCCACGAATTCAAAATGATCTTGTTGATCTTTTTGATGCTGTTGCCAAACAGCAACTTGACCGGGTAAAAATTGACATCTCACCTGAAACAGTTGCTACTGTTATGCTTGTATCTGGCGGGTATCCCGGGAAATATGAAAAAGAAAAAGAAATTTTTTATCTTGACAAAATGAAAAACAGCACCCTGTTTCATGCTGGAACGAAAATTGTAAACAATAAAATATTAACAAGTGGCGGCAGGGTTATTGCTGTTAGTTCGTATGGGAAAGATATGACAGAAGCCCTGGAAAAATGTTATCAAAATGCGAAAATTGTAGATTTTGAAAAAAAATATTACAGACATGATATTGGGTTTGACCTGTAAATCAATAAAAAATTTTTAAATAACTCATTTTGTTTCCGGTAAAAAAACAAAAGTATGATATTTGGACTGTTTCGTAAAAAACAATTGTACATACTCCTGTTCATTCCAATTGTTGCTGTTTTATTATGGCTTAAGACGTTTTTATCCCTTCACCTGGAGTCATTGCCGGATGAGTCGTTCCAAATGACTTTTTTTCGCCTGGTAAACGAAATGCTCAACAAACTTGACATCCCAAAACTCACCAGGTATATTTCAATACTCCTGCTCGTCATTCAGGCTTTTTATGTTATAAAACTTAATATGAAATATGGAATTATTGAAGAGGACAAATCTACCTACCTTCCTGCTTTCGTTTTTATAATTCTCTCAAGCAGTTATTTTCACCTGCAGCGTTTCCATGCCATATATATTGCCAACCTCCTGCTTTTATTTGTTTTGGATATCATTTTTAGTTCGGAGAAAAAACGAAACGCAATGTCAAATTACTTTAATGCATCACTTATTATTGCAATTTCAAGCCTTTTCT
>CAZVTW010000092.1:0-15194 GCA_964629805.1 uncultured Bacteroidales bacterium
AATCATGGGTATTATTTGCCTCATGGTTGATGTTTCCGAATTAAAAGAAAGTGAAGCAGAACTTATTAAATCCAATAAAACAAAGGATAAAATGTTTTCGATTATCGGCCATGACCTTCTCAATCCAGTTGGAAATTTAAAAAATGTATTAAATCTTATTAGCAAAAAAATGAACACTTTTGATAAGTCAGAACTTGAAAATCTGATTGAATTATCAAATTCTTCTGCAAACTACACTTACAATCTGCTTGAAAACATTTTATCCTGGACCAGAAGCATGAGAGGGGAAATTGGGTATGACCCCGAACAGATTTATGTGAATGAATTGGTAAATAGTATTTTTAAACTCCTTGAGGTTATTGCCAGAAATAAAAAAATTAGTCTTTCAACTGAGATATCCGAAGATATCACATGTTTTGGCGATAAAAATTTATTAAGTACTGCGTTGAGAAATCTCATCTCCAATGCCATAAAGTTTACACCTCAGGGAGGAAATGTGAATGTTACTGCTGAAGTTTTTATGAAAGAAGTTGAAATTTCCGTGCAGGATACCGGAATCGGGATGACGCCGGAAATTATAGATAAAATATTTAAGCATAATCAATATTACTCGAGCTTTGGAACTGATGATGAAAAAGGGTCGGGGTTGGGTTTAAGAATAACAAAAGAATTTGTAGAAAAAAATGGTGGTAAAATTTGGGCTGAGAGTAAACCCGGAAGAGGTACAAAATTCTTTTTTAGTGTTCCACGTAAGAAAGACTTTTTTACTGATATATAAAAATGTGAAAATTTCTTGTCATAAAATTCCACTTCAACGTTACATATTTCATATGTTAAACCCTGTTAGTTTATGAATTATAAAAATTTTAAATTATTTTTAATGCATAAAAACAGAGCAATGTTATTTTATAATGGTATTTTTGGGTTTTCAATCGAATAAAAAAATGGCAAAAAATTTGCTGTAATTTATTACCTTTTAATTAAAAAGCGCTCCGGTTTTATACGAAAGTCGACTTTATATGAATAACAAGATATTTCAATTAAAATCTGTCAGGTCTATCCTGAGTATGGTCATGATAATTGGATTTGCTGTTATTGTCATTGTTTTATCTGTTGTAAACAAAATGTTTCAGGATTCGCTCAGGGAAAGCACAATTAATTATTTTGCCCTGGATAAATTGCATCCGACTACAACAAAAATCAGTTCAGCAATTGATAATTATCTCCAAACCTGTGTTTCATTAAGCAGAATCCTGGCATCTTCAAAGAATAAAAGCATTCCGCCCGATTTAAAGAGGGACCAGGTTAATTCTATTATCCAGCATTTTTTGGCAAACAGCAACTATATCACAGCCATTGGGATTTTCTGGGAACCCAATGAATTTGACAATAAGGACCAGATGTATGCAGGTATCCCTGGTTACGGAGAATACGGAACCTATACAACCTATTTTTTCCTGGATGCAGAAGAAAATATACGTAATGTCCCATATACAGAATGCTACATGTCTGATTTTTATAACCTGCCAAAGAAAAACAATAAAGCGCTCATTCTTCCACCGGAAGTCTCTAACCTGACTGGTTCAGGTGAATTGGTCTTATCCTTTGTATCACCTATTCTGTATCACGGTAAATTTTATGGTGTTGTCAAACTTGACATTTCCACTTTATTCATTGAGGAATATATCCGTGAGTTTTCTATTGAGGAAGGCAGTTTCGAATTATCACTTGTTTCAGAAGAGGGAAAAATAATCACAAATAACTATAATAACGACCACATTGGTAAAAATTTGCAGGATTTGATTGAGGATTTTGAAGACCAGATATTAGGAATAAAAAACCTGGAAAAGAAAGTCGTTCGTGAAAAAGACAGACTTCATGTCAGGATACCTGTGATTGCCGGTAAAAGTAATATTACCTGGCAACTTCGGGCCAATCTTCCTGAAACCCTTGTTGGAGAGGTGGTTAAACAAGACAATACGGTTCATATTTTACTTCCTGTTCTGTTGCTTTTTATCCTTTCAGCAGTTGGTTTTTTTCTTATATCCCGCCTGCTCAGACCTTTGAGCCATGTTATTTACAACTTAAACACCCTTGCTGTAGGTAAAATTGATCAAATACAACATTTCAGGGTATTCGGCATTGAATTTGAACATCTTAAAAACGGACTGGAAAGAATAAAAAAACAATATCAAAGTATATCCCGCGCCATTCGTGAGATAGCCGGCGGCAAACTGGACTCGGAACTCAAAGAATTTGGCAGGGAAGATATGATTGGACAGGCATTGCATGATATGCAGAACAATCTTAAAAAAAACAAAGTTAAAGAACAAAGAAGGAAAGAAGAAGATGCCAACAGGAACTGGATGAACAAAGGAATTGCCATTTTTAATGATATATTAAGGCAGCAGTATGACGAGGTCAGTGAGTTGGGGTATCAAATTATCAGGGCAGTTTTGATTTATTTAAAAGCCAACCAGGGAGGTGTTTTTTTAATGAATGATGAGGACCAGAACGACATTCATCTTGAATTGATTGCTTCAGTGGCCTATGATGAAAGACGCTTTATGCAGAAAAAGGTTTACCCGGGCGAAGGATTACTAGGTTCTTGTGCTGTAGAAAAGAAAACCATTCATTTGAACCAGTTACCGGAAAATTATATTGAGATTACTTCCGGACTCGGAGGAGCCAATCCACAAAATCTTCTTATTTGTCCGCTTGTTATCAAGGATGATCTCTATGGCATAATCGAACTTGCATCATTTAAAGAATTCCGCAATCATGAAATCGAATTCGTTGAGCGTCTTTCAGAAAGTATAGCTGCCACCATTTCTATGTCAAAAATAAATGAAAGAACCCGCAAACTGCTTGAGTTGTCGCAGAAACAATCAAAAGAAATGGCTTCGCAGGAAGAAGAAATGCGACAGAACATTGAGGAACTCACTGCAACACAGGAGGAACTTGAAAGAAAACAGACCGAGATGGAAGCCCTTCTTAATACGGTTGACAAAGCGCTTATTGAAAGTGAAATTGATGCAAACGGAACAATCATCAGGGCAAATGATAATTATTTAAGTACATCCGGATATTCCAAAGATGAAATCATCGGAAAGGATATGCGGATTGAAATGTTTGACGAAGATGTACAACAATATAATCTCACCTGGAACAATCTTCTCAAAGGTATTGCTTTCAGAGGAGAGACAAGAAGAATAAGAAAAGACGGACCTGAAAAATGGTATCTCTCAACCTATGTGCCAGCTTTAGATATTTATGGCAGGGTGTACAAAATTTATTATCTTGCAGAGGATATTACTGAACTTAAGAACCTGGAAAAGAAAAGCCGGGAGCAGGAGAAACAAATCAGGGAACTTAAAAAAGAAAAATAATAACATTTCATTCAAGCAGGAGGAAATATTTAATTGTTTTTAATCCCGCTATATAAAAAGTATTGATAAGTGAAGAAGTCTGATTTTCTTACAATAAAAGCGAAACTCACAACAGTAGCTATCGGAATTGCTTTTATCTGGATAGCCCTGGGGATATTTTTATATCTGCATCTTGAGCGGATAACTCGTTATGAACATTTCACAACCGAGATGAATGATTTCACAGTTAACATTATTCAACTCAGGAAAGCAGAAAACAATTTCCTGCTCTTTGAGCAAAAGAACCTCTATTTTTATCATACAGGCAAAAGTAAATACATTAAAAATTTTAATGATTATTATATCCAAAGTAATTCCATTTTGAATGATCTGCTGTCTGATGAACTGGCCAAAAACTACCTTTTAAAAGATAAGCTCCGCAAACTCCGCGTCAAACTGGAAAATTACTACGAAACATTCCACAAACTGGTTATCAATACCCGGGAAAGGGGATACAGGGAATACGGACTTATCGGGGATATGGAGGAGGCCGTTCAGAACCTTGAATATTTTGTCAGTTCCTTCGATGAGTCTTCTTTTTTGAATGAAAAAATTCTGATTTTAAGAAAATACGAAAAAGATTTCCTGTCTCAGAAAGATTTGTCGCTGCGGGATAACCTGTATTCAACAATAGAAACCTATAAACAATTTTTCAGGGATGTCAGGACAACACTCACACAGGAGCAAACCATCGAGTTTATCAGATTACTTGATGAGTATAAAGCAAGTTTTGACCAGGTTGTTCAAAAAGAACGAAAAATCGGACTGACAGCAAATGACGGGCTGACTGGCGAGACCCAGGAAATAATAGAATCACTCGAAAAAGATGTCAATGCCATTTTGAACGAGATCAAGACAAAAAACCGGCGTGGTATTACATCAACAAAAAACAGATTATTCTACAGCATTATATTCCTCGCTGTTTCTGTTGTCGTTATATTGCTTCTCATTTCAAGGTCCATCATTTCACCCATAGCTAAAATAAAGGATTATATCAGTGAACTTGTTAAAGGTAAATTTCCTGAGCCGGTTAGTTTCACAAACCAGGATGAAATAGCAGATATGGGTAATTCGCTGAACAGCTTTGTCGAAAACCTAAGAAAGAAAGCGATTTTTTCTGAAAAAATCGGTAAGGGCGACCTTAATGCCGAAATTGTCCCGGCAAGCGAAGACGACACACTTGGAGACTCATTGTTACAGATGAGGGAAAGTCTTAAAAAAGCAGACAGAGAGGAGCAAAAAAGAAAAATTGAGGACCAAAAAATTGCCTGGTCCACAGAAGGCCTGACAAAATTTAATGATATCCTTCAAAAGAATATTCAGGACATTCCCGAATTATCTTATGAAATCATAAAAAACCTTGTTGATTTTATTGGCGCTAACCAGGGAGGTATATTCATTTACAATGATGAAGTAAAATCTGACATTCATCTCGAACTTGTTGCCTTTTATGCATATAACAAAAGAAAAAAGCTCAAGAGAAAGGTCCTGCCCCGCGAAGGTTTAGTGGGTATGTGTGCTGTTGAAAAAGCCACAACCGTTGTTGATGACATACCGGATGATTATCTGCTTATCACCTCAGGACTTGGCAAAGCAACGCCAAAATACCTGCTCGTTGTGCCTATGATGTTAAGCGAGTTGCTTTTTGGCGTCATTGAAATAGCATCTTTTGAGGAGTTTGAAGATTATAAGATAAAATTTGTTGAGCGGCTTGCTGAAAACATTGCAGCATCACTCTCTATTACACAGACAAATATTAAGACTAAGAAATTACTTGTGAAATTCCAGCACCAATCAGAAGACCTGGCAGCCAAAGAAGAAGAACTCAGACAGAATCTTGAAGAGCTGAAATCTACCCAGGAACACATGGATGCACAACAGGAATATCTAACATCTCTCAAACATGCTATTGATGAATCATTTATCCTGGCTGAGTATTCCATTGAGGGAGAAATATTACAGATAAATGAACGGTATACACTTTCAACAGAATATAATCAGCATGAAGTTCTTGGTAAAAACATTAAAGACTATATATCAACCGACCAAAAAGTTGATTTTGATATTATCTGGGACGATCTGATGGCCGGCCAATCGCATCATGATGTTATCAAATCAAAATCCAAAACGGGCGTAGATAAATGGTATGCTGTTTCTTATACACCAATCAAAAATCCGGAGGGGCAAATTATTAGGGTCATTTACCTGGCTGACGATATTACAGATTTTAAAAAACAGGAATTTGATCTTCGGGCGTTTAATAAAAAATTAGAGGAACGAATTCGTGAACTTGAAAATCAAATGAAAGGGCAATCCGAAGAATAATTTTTTTTTCGTTATATTTGTGATTATCTGCCAATGTATATTATTCCGGCAGATGAAACAGTCAATAACTGATCTGTTCGAGAGATACCAACCTTTGGCCGGGTATCCTCAAAATTATAGATTACGGTACATGGAAATGATAATTTTTCCTGCGTTAATAATAAGCGATCTTTAAAAAATAACGATATGAACAGCAATTGAATCAAAAATTTGTCATCAAAAATAATTCACCTATGAAAATGACCTGTTTCCTTCTTTTTACTTTTGGTTTATTTCTTTTTTTTCCGGGGTTCACATGCGCCCAAACCGGTGATAAAATCAATGTTGTTCCGGGGCTGACTGAAGGCACCTTAAAAAAAGAGAACCTTGGAAAACAAATCAACACAAAATATTCTGAATACGTACCGGTTATCTCCCCAGATGGCAAGACATTGTATATGTATGTAAAAAATGATCCGGCCAATGTCGGGGAGGGTGATATCTGGTTTTCAAAACTGCAGGATGACGGTGCCTGGGGTAAAAGACAACACCTGGAAGGCCGGTTAAATAATGAGTTTGATAATTTTGTCATTTCTGTTTCTCCTGACAATAATACGCTTTTTTTGTCAAGGCGCTATAAATACAGGAATGGTATGACGTTTGACAATGGTGTCGGGTTTTCAATTTCACACCGCACAAGGAGCGGGTGGAGTGTTCCGGCTGATTTGAAAATTAAAAAATTCAGGAACAAAAGTAAATATGGTGAATTTTGTTTGTCTTCGGATAAAAAAACATTGCTGCATGCTATTGAAGGCAGGGATTCAAAAGGGAAGCAAGACCTGTATGTAAGTTTTCTTCAGGAAGACGATACCTGGACCGAACCAATGAATCTCGGTGATATCAACACAGAAAGTTCCGAAAATTCCCCTTTCCTGGCATCTGACGGCGTCACGTTATATTTTGCAACAGATGGCAGGCCGGGATATGGACAAACAGATATATTCATGACCAGGCGACTTGATGATACCTGGAAAAGATGGACTAAGCCGGAGAACCTTGGCCCTGATATTAACAGCCCGAAAAGAGATGCATATTTTACCATACCGGCCTCAGGCGAATATGCATACCTCGTCTCTGATGAAAACTCATACGGACAAGCTGATATTTTCAGGGTAAAATTGCCCGATATCATTAAACCAAGACCGGTTGTGCTGATATACGGAAAAGTACTCAACAGTGAAAACAACCAACCGCTGGAAGCACATATTACTTATCGCGATTTGGAAACTGACAGGGAAATGGGTATCGCCAGGTCAGACCCCAAAACCGGCGAATACAAGATCATCCTTCCGGCAGGAATCAGGTACAGTTTTTATGCCAGAAAAAAAGATATTATCACAGTCAGCGAGAATATTGATGTTTCAAAAGTCAAAAACTATAAAGAAATTCAAAGGGATTTGTACCTGACACCCATTAAGGTCGGATCAATTGTTGTGCTCAATAATCTTTGGTTCAAAACCGGGAAGGACGAAATTAACAGGTTATCTTTCCCTGAATTAGGAAGACTAATCGAATTGCTGGAAAAGAATCCGACAATGAAAATCGAGATCAGGGGACATACCGATAATACAGGTTCGGATGAAATAAATATCAGACTTTCCAAAGAAAGAGCAGATGCAGTCAGGAATTATCTCATTCAACAAGGATTAAAAAAGGATAGAATGCAGGCCAAAGGATACAGTTACACCATCCCTATTGCATCAAACCGCACAGTTGAAGGAAGAAGAAAAAACAGGAGGGTTGATTTTAAAATACTCAGCCTTTAAGAATTATTTGTCTGTCCTGATTTGAATTGTTGTACCTGAACAAATTACTCAATAATGAGTTAATCTTTAGCATTGTTCTTGTATACGTTTTTCCAGGTAAAATTGATCTTTATACGATATGAAACAGTATGATGTCATCATAGCAGGAGCCGGGATAGCCGGATATTCAGCAGCAAAAGTCATTAAAGAAATTGACAGGAAAGCATCTGTCCTGCTTTTAAATAATGAAGACCGGGCACCCTATAAAAGAACAAAAATCAGCAAATTTATCAGAGAAGGATTTACAAAAGACCAGTTCAGATTTTCTCCGCCATCCTGGTATTTTACTCAACGCATTGACTTGTTAAGTTACGGGATGAAACATATTAAAACACAAAAAAAATATATTGAAACTAACAATGGTTTACAGTTCGGATGGAAGAAATTAATACTTGCCACAGGAGCAACACCGAAAAAAGCAAACATCCGGATAACCGGTGGAAACAACATTTTAACCCTCAGAAAAGCGTCTGACAGTGAAAAAATCATACAAAAAGCTCAACAAGCCAAATCTGTATGCATAATCGGAGCCGGTGTTGAAGGTCTTGAAATAGCAGACCAGCTCTCAGGGAGAGAAATAATTATTATAGATAAAAATCCCAGGTTTATGTCAAGACATCTTAATACATATCTGTCTGATTATCTGCACTCAGTTGTAGAAAAAAATAAGATAAGATGCATGACATCAACCCAGATAAGCGAAATTGAAAAATCTGAATCAGGCAGTGGTACTGTTGTTCATTTGACAAATGGCGATTCATTTGAAACAGATTTGATGATTGAAAGTATTGGTATACGTCCAAATAAGAAGATAGCTGCTGATGCCGGCATTAAGACAAACAATGGTATCCTGGTTGATGAATATCTCAGGACTTCTGAGCCTGACATTTACGCTGCCGGCGATGTTGCCGAACACCCGGGCAATATTATCACAGACCTCTACCATGCCGCTGAATTACAGGGTGAAATTGCAGGAAGGAATGCAATGGGTGAAAATCTGATGTATGAGCAACCGGCATTCAGACTTAAAACTGAAATATTCGGCCATTACTTTTTCTCAATGAACAAACCTGCTGATGAGATGAATTTCCAGGGTGAAATAGTTGAGGTAAAGAAACACAAAGCATATTACTGTTTTTATTATCTTGACAATCAGCTTTCAGGTTTGGTTATGGCTGACGATAAAAAAAATGCAAAAAAATTCGAAACTGCCCAACGCGAGCATTGGACAAAAGAAAAAACAGAGGAGTATTTCTTCTCCTAAAACAAATTGATTTTTTTATTGCCGTATCATATCAATCAGCTTATCTTTTTCAATTAGAACTATCCTTCTCCTGTCTGCCTTAATCACACCTTCCCTGTCAAGATCGCCAAAAGCCCTGGCAAGTGAAGGCCTGGTTACGCCGAATAAATCTGCAAGTTCCTGTTGTGTTCTGTCCAGATAAATCTCCTGCTTTTCATTCACTGGCTGTGTAAGCAGGAAATGTGCTATTTTCCCCCGGATTGTTCTGAAAGTCAAAAATTTCATTTTCTCTGTCAACAAATATGTTCTGTCAGACATAATATCAAGGTAATTATTGAGGATAATCCTGTTCATCTGAAATAATTTTAATACACTTTCTTTCGGGATAAGCATAATTTCAGTTGGTTCATTAGCAATGACAGTGACAGGAAAACGATTATGCTGACCAAAAAGAAAAATTGAAGCAATAGTTTGAGGCGCTTTAATGTCCTCAATTTTTATTGTTTTACCTGCTGCATCCGACATCTCTCCTTTTACACTGCCTTTCAGAATGATATGTAAATTGGTACATATTTCATCCGACAAAGCAATTATCTGGCTTTTTCCATATTTTTTGACCTGAAAATGGATTTTGCCGAATAGTTCAGAAAGCCTGTTATGATTTAAATGTTTAAATATTGGACAATTTTGAAGAACCGGATACATAAAAATATGTTTTAATATAAAAGTAGTTTCCTGTAACAAATGTTACTGTATAAAGCATCTTAAACTCTTATTTTAGCAACAAAATTACATAATATTCATTTAAACAACAGAAATATGGACATGTTTTGTTATCAATGTCAGGAAGCCGCCAAAAATACCGGCTGCACCACGAAAGGGATTTGCGGAAAATCTCCCGAAGTTTCCGCATTACTGGATGTATTGACTTACACTGCAAAAGGAGTTGCTATTTTTAGCAATGCATTGCGCGAGAATGGATACAGTAATGAGGATTCGAATCATTATTTGCTGGATGCACTGTTTACAAGTATTACAAATGTCAATTTTGATAATGACTCAATTTGTGATAAGATTTTAAAAGGGCTGGCATTAAGAGATTCATTGCGGGAAAAGACCGGAACAGAAAACATTCAGGTTCTCTTTTCTACACATGATGCTGCCACCTGGACAGGCAATACAATGGAAGATTTCATAAAAAAAGCACAGGAAACAGGCGTTCTGTCAACAGAAGATGAAAATATCCGGTCTCTCAGGGAATTACTTATCTACGGGGTAAAAGGGATCGCTGCTTATGCTGACCACGCATGTAATTTGGGCTTTGAAGATGAGGAGATACACCGTTTTATTGAAAAAGCGCTTATCTCAACCATCAATCCTGATATTTCAATGCAGGAGTACGTCAATCTGGTTATGGAATGTGGGGAATATGGCGTCAAAACTATGGCTTTGCTGGATAAAGCGCATACAACCACCTATGGACATCCTGAAATGACCCGGGTGAATATCGGAACAGGCAGTAACCCGGGAATTCTCATCAGCGGACATGATCTGAAAGACATGGAAGAATTACTAAAGCAAACCGAAGGGACAGGTATTGATGTGTACACACACAGTGAGATGCTTCCGGCACATTATTACCCGAAATTTAAACAATATTCTCATTTTGTTGGCAACTACGGCGGGTCATGGTGGAACCAGCGAAAAGAATTTGAATCATTTAACGGACCTATTCTCTTTACAACGAATTGCCTTGTACCTCCTTTAAAAACAGCCGGATATGCCGACAAGGTTTATACAACAGGTTCGGTTGGTTTCCCGGGTTTTAAGCATCTGACAAAACACAACAGTGAAGGGCAAAAAGATTTTACGGAGGTCATTGAACATGCAAAAAAATGTCTTCCACCGGTGCAAATAGAGGAAGGAACAATTACAGGGGGGTTTGCCCATGATCAGATATTTAAATTGGCTGATAAAATAACTGATGCCGTAAAATCCGGCGCCATCAAAAGATTTTTTGTCATGGCAGGATGTGATGGCCGCATGAAATCGAGGGAATATTATACCAAATTTGCATCTGCTCTTCCCGAGGATACGGTTATTCTGACAGCCGGTTGTGCTAAATACAGATATAATAAACTGCCGCTGGGTGATATTGACGGAATTCCACGTGTTCTTGATGCAGGACAATGTAATGATTCATACTCCCTTGCTGTTGTGGCGATGAAACTAAAAGAAATATTTGAATTGAATGATATAAATGAATTGCCAATTTCTTACAACATTGCATGGTACGAACAAAAAGCTGTTATTGTTTTATTGGCTTTACTGAGTCTTGGCGTGAAAAATATTAAACTCGGACCAACTCTTCCGGCTTTTCTTTCAGAAGATGTTGCCGGCGTCCTGGTAAACAATTTTGGTATTAATGGGATATCAACTGTGGAACAGGACAAGGAGCAATTAATGGCATAATTATGGGAAAAAAAAGCCCGGTTTTTTGCCGGGCTTTTTTTTTAATCGTAAAAAAAAATGAACCATTTATTCTTGATTTTCGTTTTCCGGGGCTTGAAAATTGCTGAAATTCATTAATTGATACCCTGAAATATCAATAGTTTCCTTTTTGTCGAGATTCACATCTGTAATTGTAACTTCAGTTTTTTCATTTAATTCAGCATCTTCAAAATACATTTCCATGACAAATTCATCGCTACCGTATCCTGTAGCAGTCCAGGCTGCTGTTTGATTTAAACTGCCAAATGCATGAGCCCAGGAAAAATCAAGTTCATCCGTTGACCAAATATTAATTTTGCCTTCCTCGTCTTTGTATTCATATTCGTGACAGGTATATCCGTTAATTGTTTTCGTCCTGCCTGTTTTTTTGTAATTTGATTGGAAGTCTCTTACCTCATCCTGATAATCTGATTCTTCTTCAGTAGCCAGAGAATCCATGTTATCCATATCAAGCGGTGATACGAAACCTGTTTTTTGAGAATCCTCATCATTGAGAATAATCATCGCTTTATTTTCAAAATCAAATATCATAAATCCTCTTCCTGCAACTTGTTCAACATCTTCATTATCAGATGACTGAATCTTCATGGCATATGATTTGCTTTCTTTTGAAAAAAAGGTTTTGTAACTGTAACTGTTATCTTCACCTTTACTATTATGTGTTTTCACCACCATATGAATGGTTCCGTCATACTCATACACATCCTGAGTCTTGACATTTCCGGTTCCCCCGAATAATCCCTGGAGTGCATTATATGATTCTTGTTGTGAGGCATCTTTATCTTTGCTGTTTTGTTGGTTTTGGGTATTTATATTATCTGATTGGGGGGATTCTCCTTCATTCATATTATCTTGCTGTTCTTCAGACCCCTGATTAAAAAGCTTACGCAGGTTGTTAATGCCTTCTTCAACAGCTTCATCAATTTCTTTATCAACCTCTTTGTTTACCTCTTTATTTACTTCACGCTGGGCTTTGTTTGCAGCTTTTTTCCCCTTTTCTTTGAGGAGGTCCTGTAAATTTTGTGCCTGAAGATTGACGCTGATTAACATCAATGCAAAAACGAACTGAATAATAAAAATTTTTCTCATAATTTACTTTTTTTTCATCCCAAAACAGTTGTGATGTAACAAAATACATATTCCAACACTGTTTCATAATGATGATAGGTTAGCATTAAATTAAACAAACGATTCAATAAATGGTTTAATAGCCGGCATTTATGGTTTTCACTGTCTTAGACTGGTATTCTAAGCTATAAACCTCTGATTCATTGAACAAAAAAGTGGTTGATTTCCCTTTATTCCGTCAAATAATGAAATTCAATATATCAAATTAATCTGATGTAGCTAAAAAACCATTACCGGATTTTGAATATGAATACAAATTTAGAAATAAAATTCAATATGTTTTAAATATATAACAAAATATTGGCATTTTTCAAAAAATATATAAAGTAGTTAACATTTTTTCCTCAATATAATTTCATTTGTCGTATGAGATTCCTCCCTGCGGTCGGAATAACTGAGGCTTTTTGATTATAGGAGGATGAGGAAAGCAAAGCTTTCCTCATCCTCCTCCCCCTATAAATTCAACCAATAGCGTGGTCATTCCGACCATAGGGAGGAATCTATTTATTTTACAGATATCTGCCATGAGGCGTAAAACTATCTGGGTAGCGGAGAGTGAAAAATATCATTTAGATTAAAATACTCTTGAAAGTTTGTTTATTATTTTAACAAACACTTGTAGTGCTCAACTGAAAAGACCTGGGAATAGAGGTTGGATATCCATTGTTTACCTTCCTGGGTTACCCTGAGGTATTGGATGGCATCTATCAGGTATTTACTGACCTCATTCCAGTAGAACTTTGCATATTTTTTTCTCATATCCTCCGGATTCTGATATCCGAATTTCTCATTTAATCCAATTTCTTCAAATTCAAAATATAGAGCCGGCATTTTTCTGAGGTGGTCAGGATCACCGAGTTGGCCAATAAGATCGGCTGCCCTTGCCAAACCATGAAAATTCCTGGTATCGTTGTAAAAATCATCCTCAGGAATTGGGAATCTTGTCATTTCAATATATTCACATATTTTGGGGACATTGATAAAATCCCTGCCTGAGAAACGTTCATGAATAAAAAGTTTTGCCCTGTCAATATGGTAGGGATAAAGAACAGCATCTGTTCCGCTTGTATTACATTCAATTAATTCTCCATTAATACCACTTGCAATCTGATGGTTTTTGTCATTTTTACAAATACCTTTTACATTACCAATATCATGGCAAAGAAGTGCGATGGTAAAGTTTAGCCAATCATCCGGTGATATTTTTCCTTCAATGAGATGTTTTCCTTTCAAAATTTCTTGTCCCACAGATGTAACCATAATGGTATGTTCAATGTTATGATACAAGGCATCAGAATTAGCTATATTTTCAAGAGCCAGATGCCCGACCCAACTGATGATATTGCCATATTCTTTCTTTAAGAGGCCAAATGTTTCGTAATACGCATCCTTCAGGGTGATTACAAAACTATTTATTAATGTTTTTTTGATATTAAACATGCCGTGGTTTTATTTGTTTTGGTTATGAACGAAAGGATTTATATTAAGATTTTATGTTTGCTCAAAAATTTTGTCATTTATATTCCTCAAAATTATATAAAATACCTTATATTTAGTTTTTTTTAAAACAACTTGTTAAATATTAATATAATTCATGAAAAGTCTTTTTAAGTTTATATCAATCAAGATAAAACTTATATTATTATTTAGTTTTTTGTTTTTTATTACGCTCTTTGTTGTCATAGCATTCTTTGTTTTTGACACAAAAAAGGCGAAAATAGAGTCTGTTACAGCTAGCATAAAAGAGATTCACTATTTGATTAAAGATTCGGAAGTCTGCCAAAAAAACTTTTTAATATACGAAACCATCAATCCGATTTTTTATGAAACAGGCAAAAGTAACTATATTCTACAATATAATAAGAATATGGAGATGGTCCGTAAAAAGCTTGACGAGCTAAAAAGTTATGAAGAATTTGACACGGAAGAATTCAGACAAAAAATACTAAAAATTAATGAACTCATCAATCAACACAACAATAAATTTGATTCCCTCATATATCTCATCCGTTTGAGAGGATTTAAAGATTATGGCCTTATTGGCGAGATGCGGGATTTAATCCACAGTGTCGAAGATTTTAAATATAGGGTTGATTTAGGCAAATTACTCATGATCAGGCGGCACGAAAAGGATTATTTGCTCAGGAAACAGGAAAAATACATCACAAAAATAAAAGCAGCCATAAATGAACTTACTGCAGACATAAAACAATCACCAATTCCTGGTAAATCCAAAGAAAAGGAAATTTCCCTTCTTGAAAATTACGAAGATAAATTTGATGCCATGATTCGGATTGACCATAAAATAGGCTCACATTTTGGAGAGGGGTTAAAAGCCAATATTCATCTGACGAATGCTGAGATTAGAATGTCAATTGATGATCTTGGGGAAAAGGTCAATAAAGAAGCTGTGAAAATCACAGAAAACCTTAGGGCAGTATTTATTCTTGTGCTTATTGTAGGTATTCTCCTGAATATGTTTCTCATATTGATTGTCATATTTAAGTTAGGGGTACCTCTCACTGATCTCTCTAAATCAATACGGTCAGTTATCGCCTCAAACTTTTCGAAAGAATTTTCAATTGAAAAAATAACAAGTAATGATGAAACCGGACAACTCTCAGAAGATTTCTCATTAATGCTCAACAAAGTTCACGAACACACTGATGAAATACTCAGGCAAAAAGAAAAAATATCAAAAGCATATTCAAATAT
>CAZVTW010000093.1:0-15052 GCA_964629805.1 uncultured Bacteroidales bacterium
GGGTCTATTTACTGAAAGTTAAGGATAATAATACATTATTCAACACAAAACTTATTATTGAATAATAACAAGCAACACATATCTTTAAAAAAAGCGGCCCGGATAGGCCGCTTTTTTATGATGAGTCTGATTGTTAGATAATTGAAGCGTTTTTTTTGTGTTTTTTAGCTGCTCACTTGACATTGTACACCTGAATAACCGGGAGTTACAATCGGTTGAATTACGCACGGATATATGCAGAAACACAAAATTCCCGTCCAGCCTTTGAAGGGTAGCCTGTTTTTGTAAATTTTTAAAAATCTTGAAATATTTGGTATTCAGAAAATATTTCTGTTTTCAATACAAATATTTTTATTTATTTAAACGTTTAAGTTTTTTTGTTATATTTGTACCATCCTAAATGAACAAGTGAATGGTAACCATAAAACAAATAGCAAAAAAGGCCGGTGTTTCCGTGGCAACAGTTTCGTATGCCCTAAATAATAAAAACAGCATCGGGGAGCAAAAGAAAAAGAAAATAAAGGCAATTGCTGAACAAATGGGTTATATCCCCAATTCGGTGGCCAGGAGTTTGCAATCGCGTACCACGAATATAATTGGCATTGTTATACCCCAAATCTCGAACAGTTTTACGGGGGAGCTTTTGGTAAAACTTGAGAATTACGCCCGGACGAATGAATTTTATTTGCTTTTGGGCACTACCAACAATAAGCCGGAAGATGAAATTGAAATCATTGACAAATTCATCCAAAAAAACATTGATGCCCTCATCATTATCCCTGGCAATAATGCAAGCAATGACCATTATAAGCCCATCACCAAAAAATTAAACAGTGTAGGTGTACCGGTTCTGTTTATGGGTTCGAGCTTTGATGATATCAAGGTCAATTATGTGGCCTTTGACCTGAAAACAGCCATGCATCAATTAACAAAATACCTGATTCAGGATAAAGCAAGGCAGGACATCGTTTTCTTTGGCGGTAAACCGGAAGAATATTACACACAAATCAGGCTGCAAGGTATAGCCTTGGCTTTTGACCAATGCGGCTTCCACTTTTCGGCAAAAAATCACGTGGTTTCGGGTCCCGGTTACTCCTTTGAAGAAGGTTACGCGGCCATAACCAAAATGTTGTCATCTAAAGGAAAATTGCCGCAAGCTATTATGGCCATAAACGATATGGTAGCCTATGGGATTATGAAAGGGCTAAAAGAACATCATGTAAAAGTACCCGGGGATTTGATGCTGACGGGTTGCGACAATATAAACGTGCCCATGTTAAACGAAGTTGGCCTCACCACCATTGAATTGCCCATTGATGAAATGGCAAGACTTGCTATAGCAACGGTTAAAAATAACATGGGCAACACTTTAATTAGTCAGCAAATATCATTACAACTTAAAATACTGAAAAGAAATACAGCATAGTGAATATAAAATCGCATCTAAATATGAAACTTAGCCGTGACTTAAACGTTTAACTACTATATCATTAAAAACAAAAAAATTTAAATATGAAAGCAGCTTATGTAAAATCACCTTTTAAGGTAGAAATACGGGATTTCCCAACCAGGGAAATAAAAGACGAGGAAGTACTGATAACAGTTAAAGCATGTGGAATATGCGGTCATGACATAAGTGTAGCCACCAGTGAAGCCAAGGACTGGAAACCGTTTGGCCATGAAATATCAGGTATAGTAAAAAAAACAGGCATAAAAGTTAACCATGTAAACCCTGGAGACAAGGTAGTGCTTGAAACCGGGACATATGACCGTTTTTCAAACGCGGCCCGAAACGGGCAACCAGAGCTGGACAACAAAGGGCCAAATTTTTGGGAAACCGGCCCCATGGGTTTTGCCGACGAAATAATCGTGCCAATGGAAACCGTTGTGAAATTCAATTCCATGGATTTCGACGAAGCATCAATGATTGAACCGCTGGGGGTAGGCCTGGACCTGGCTTATGCAGCAGACGTGAAATTAAACGATGATGTGTTGATAATTGGCTTAGGACCCATTGGTTTAATGGCTTTGCAAGTCGCCAAACTTATGGGCGCCAGGAATATATTCGCAGCCGAATTATCTCAGGCTAAAAAAAGGCTGCAACTGGCAGAATCTTTTGGGGCAACGGTTATTAAATCGGACGAGGTTTCACTAAAAGATTACGAGTTCCCAAGGGGTGGCGTTGATAAAGTCCTTATTACAGCTCCACCTAAACTTATAGAGCCTGCAGTTGATATCACCAACTGGGGTGGCATCATCGCGTTTATCGGCATCGAGTATGGCCCGAGTGCCAACATCACTTTTGATGCCAACACGTTCCATTTTAACAAAATCCAGTTACGTAGCTCCTTCGCCTCCCCTGCCCTGTATTTCCCACGCTGCATTGAATTGGTGGAATCAGGCATGGTGGATTTAAAGCCAATCATAGGAAGAAAATTTAAGATGCCTAACCTCGAACAGGAGCTTAAACGTTTAATAGAGGATAAGGCTAGTGCTTTGAAGAGTGTTATGGTAAATGAGTGAAAAGGGAAGAGTGAAAAAGCTTGTCAGGCTTAGACTGATAATAAGTGAAAAAGGAGGAGTGATGAGGGAGAAGGACGAATATGGATGTTTAACTATAAAAATTAAAAAACAGTATATGGAAATAAAATTTGGAATTATCGGTTGTGGTAATATTTCGCGATTTCATTTCAGCGGATTGGAAAAAGTTGGGGCAAAAATAACCCATATTGCCGATTTAAATGAAGAAGCGGCCAAACCCTGGGTGGAAAAATTCAACGCGAAATTTACGACAGATTACAAAGATGTTGTCAATGACCCCGATGTGTCGGTGGTAAGTGTCCTTACAAGCGGTAAATACCACCACCAAATATGCCTGGATGCCCTAAAAGCAGGTAAAGACATCATTTGTGAAAAGACACTTGCCGACAACCCATCTGAAGCCTATGACATTGCCAAAGCCGCTAATGAGAGCGGGAAAATGGTATTGGTCTCTTTTATGAAAAGGTTTTTCCCGGCTTACAAAAAAGCACAGGAACTCATTCCTGACTTGGGCCATATTTTTAGCGCCCAGGTAAGGACCTATCAACCCTGGGGCAATTTTTACGAAACTACTGAATTGGGTGGCTGGGATTTTGTGTTCCCAAATTATGGAGGAGCAATCATGAAATGTGCTGGTAGCCACCTGTTAGATGCCTTTATGGGGTTGCTGGGGCGCCCGCAGGCAGTCTTTGGCCATGTTGATTATGTGAAGGGCACCAAATTCGACCGCAAGGCAACAGCTTTGTTTACCTGCAAATCCGGCTTGGTCGTCAATTTCGAAGCTGCTTCCCACCCACTTAAAAAAATTGGTTACGAACGGAATTCCTGGGATGAATACATCGAAATCAACGGCACCAAAGGCCGTCTAAAACTCTCCACCGTGATGTGGGACGCACCTGAAAACAACCCGGCATTGCTTGAATATTACAATGATGATACGGAAACAGTAACAGAATTCAGGTTTGACAAGGTGAACCCGTTCGATATCGAAATGGCCGAGATGTACGAAAGCCTGAAGCAAAGGAAGCCAATCCACCCTGATGTAATTGACGGCTTTAACGTGGACGTGCTCATTGATGCCATTGAAAAGTCCCACCAACAAAGAAAAATGTTAGATATTGATTGGTGGGGGCTTTAAATTGAAATGATGAATTAGAGATGAAAAGATAAAGAGTGAAAAAGGGAAAGTGAAAAGGGGAAAGTGAAAAGTCTTATAGTCAAAAATGAGAAGGAACATATGACAAAAAAGGAACGTGTTTTAGCAGCAATAAACCTCCAGGAAACCGATAAGGTGCCAAAGGGAGAAATATACATCGAATCAAATATTGCAAATAAGCTCCTCGGTAAAGAATATCCGTTGGAATATCAACACTTTCAAAGGGAAAAAGAGGTCCGCGAGCTGTTGCACATGGATTTGGTTAACCTTGGCGAATGGCCCTCGGAAGAAATTGGGAAGGACGAAAATGGCAATAAACTATATCGTTCCGTTTATGGCTACGAATTCAAATCAAGTGGTTTAAGCAGCCACCTTACAAAGCCTCCCCTTGATGACATAACCAGGTGCAATGAATACAAAGTGCCCAATATTGATATGGTTACGGGGAATATTGTGGAACGATTTACAAACGAAACTGATTTTTTTGTCTTTGCTCAAATCGGAGGACCCGTAAGCATGGCAAATGAAATGTTTGGCATGCAGGAATACATGATGTATTGCCTTACAAATTTCAATGAAATAAGGCATATTGGTGAAAAAATTATGGAGTTTGAAATTGCAAAAGCAAAATTATTTATTGATAAGGGCGCTGAAGCAATAATTATGACAGATGATATAGCATTTAACTCAGGTGTTTTCCTTCCTGAAGAAACAATGGAAATAATAGCTTATCCTTTGTATGAAGAGGCAGTAAAAGAAATAAAAAAATACAGGGATGTGCCGGTTTTTTTCCATTCCGACGGAAAAATGGACATTGTTTTTCCCAGGATAGTTAAGTGTGGATTTAACGGTATACACTCTTTACAACCTTCAGCAGGAATGAACATCGCACAGCTTAAAAAAGATTACGGTAAAGATATATGCCTGATGGGGAACATAGACCTCGACCATGTCATGACCTTTGCCAAAACTGACGAGGTGGAAAAAGTAGTTAAAGAAACCATTGACATAGCAGCTCCGGGAGGCGGGTTCATCCTGGCCACGTGCAATACCCTGGTGGATGCCATCCCTCCGGAAAATGCGCTGGCTATGTACAATTTCGCGGAGAACTATATACTTAGGAGAAAGTGATTCCAATAGCTATCGGAAGTGAAAAGTGAAGAATGAATAAGCTTATCAGGCTCAGACAAATGAAGATTGGAATTTGACGAGGTGAGGAAAAAAAGAAAATGGATCGGTTTAAATAATAAAATATGAAAAATATGGAATATCAAGTAGTAGTGGCAGGCCACATATGTTTCGACATCACACCAAAGTTCCTGTCGAAAAAAGGGACCCCCATGCAAGAATTGTTCATCCCCGGTAAATTGATAAACATGGGCGAGGTCAATGTTTCCACCGGGGGGCCGGTATCCAATACCGGTATTGCCCTTCAAAAAATGGGAGTGAAAACCAAACTCATGGGAAAAGTTGGAAACGATTATTTTGGTTCGGGTGTGATTGACTTGCTGAAAAAGCAAAACAACCACGATGGCATGATTGTAATGGATGGCGAGGAAACCTCCTACACGGTCGTTATCGTGCCCCCGGGTGTTGACAGGGTCTTCCTGCACAACCCCGGCGCCAATAACACTTTTGGCGCAAACGACCTGGATTATGATTTTATTGCCAAGGCGCAATTATTTCACCTGGGATACCCGCCCTTGATGAAAAACTTATACAAAAACGATGGCCAGGAGCTTTCCGAGATATTCAGAAGGGTGAAAGAAACTGGTGTAACCACATCGTTAGACATGTCAATTCCCGACAGGCACTCGGAATCGGGGAAAGTGAACTGGGAAAAAATATTGGAGAAAACCTTGCCCTATGTTGATCTTTTCCTGCCCAGCTATGAAGAAATAACCTTTATGGTAGCACAAGAAAAGTTTAAAAAAATGGTTGGTAACAGCAATCCGCATGATCTGCTCGATAATTTTGATGAGTCTCTTTTAACTGATATCAGCAATAAAATTTTAGGTTTCGGGGCTAAGGTGGCCGTTATTAAATGTGGCGAAAAAGGTTTTTATATACGAACAGCCAAAAAAGAAAAACTCAAAACCATTGGAAAAGCCAAGCCTGGAAATTTAGATAACTGGGCAAACCGGGAAATCCATGAAGAAAGCTACCACGTAGAAGATATTGCTTCAGCTACCGGCTCGGGCGACTCCAGTATTGCTGGTTTTTTATCCTCATACCTTAATGGACTTAACATTGAACAAGCTGTTAAGATGGCCTGTGCCGCAGGTGCGCAAAACATCACCCAATTCGATGCACTTAGCGGAATCAAAGATTGGAATTATACACAAGAGTTCGTAAATAAAAAACCCAACAAAAACAAACTAAATCTTGGAAATGGTTGGACTTATATAAACGATACGCAACAATGGGAGAGAAAGTGAAAAGGGAAAAGGGAAAAGTAGAAAGGGAATAGGGGAATGGAAAAAGGAATCGGGAGGAGTTTGGGATTGAAAAAATAAATGAGAAATGAAATGTGATATTATGGAAGTGTTTTGTATATTGCAAATAAAATTCACCAGTAAATGAAACAGAGCGCACTGAAAGATAAGAGTTACAGTTTTGCAATTGAAATTGTGAAACTATGTCAAATTATTCATCGTGAGCAGAAAGAATATGTCCTTAGCAAACAATTATTACGCAGTGGTACTGCCATTGAAGCTTTATTACGAGAAGCAGAATTTGGTCAAAGCAAAGTTGATTTTATCCATAAGCTTAGTATTGGGTTAAAGGAAGCAAATGAGACTGACTATTGGCTTAATTTATTGAACGACACGGGTTTTATTTGTGACAATGATTTTAAAAGCCTCACACACGACTGTAACGAGCTTATTTCTATGCTGGTATCATCCATTAAAACAAGCAAAAAAGGGATTATAGACAAATAGAATTCTTAATTCTTTACTCTTCATTCTACATTTATTTATACTTATACGTTTAACTAATATTTTCGACAAAGATTCAATAACATAAAAATCGGATTCAAAATGAAAAGATCAGAGATAAACCAGATTATTAAAGATGCCAAAGACTTTTTGGATGTGTACAAATTTAAACTCCCCAAATGGGCATATTGGTCGCCAGGTAAGTGGCAAGAGGAAAAAGGGAATGTGGAAGACATTGTTAAAAATGCGATGGGTTGGGATATTACAGATTTTGGCAGCGGTGATTTTAATAAGAAAGGATTGTTCCTTTTTACCTTGCGAAACGGCAACTTACAGGATAAAAACAAACCATACGCTGAGAAAATCATGATTGTTGAGGAGGAGCAGGAAACCCCCATGCATTTTCATTGGAACAAACAGGAAGACATCATCAACCGGGGGGGCGGAAATTTGGTGATTGAAGTTTATAGGGCCACAAACGATGAAAAATTAAGCGAAGAACCTTTAACCGTTAAAATTGATGGTTACCCCCAACAGGTAAAAGCAGGAGGAAAAGTTGTCATTACCCCGGGCGAAAGCATCTGTTTGGAGCCGTATGTTTACCACCGGTTTTATGGGGAAAAAGGCAAAGGAAAAGTACTGGTAGGGGAAGTAAGCATGGTAAACGACGATAATACCGATAACTGCTTCCATGAACCTGTGGGGCGATTCCCGGAAATTACTGAAGACGAAGACCCTTTGCACTTGCTCATACCAGATTATGACAAATACCTGTAAATAAAACCTATGGAAAAGAAAGTTGTCATATTTGGCGCCGGTAAAATAGGCCGGTCTTTTATTGGCCAGTTATTTTCTGCTTCAGGTTATGAAGTTGTGTTCATTGATACACAAAAAGAAATCATCAATCAATTAAATGAAAAAAAATCATATTCTGTCGTCATAAAATCGAACCAGGGAGATGAATTCCTGAACATAGAAAATGTGCGGGGTATCCTGGCACAAAACGAAGATGATATTACCGATGAACTATCCACATGCACATTGGCTTGCCTTTCGGTTGGGCAAAAAGCATTGCCATACGTGGTTCCTGTTTTGGCAAAAGGGATTAAAAAAAGGGTGAAAAAAATGAATGGGCTGCCCCTTGATATTGTTATTGCCGAAAATCTGCGAAATGCTGCTGATTATATCCGAAACCTATTGCTCGAAGCATTGCCCAATGATATAGATATTAACAAAACGGTTGGGCTGGTGGAGACCAGTATTGGAAAAATGGTTCCGATCATGGCACGAAGTGAAATGGAAAAAGACCCCCTGCTCGTGTATGCCGAACCCTATAATACATTGATTTTGGATGCGAAAGCATTTAAAAACCCAATTCCCGGCGTAAAAGGGCTGGCCCCAAAACAAAACATCAAAGCATGGGTAGACAGAAAACTTTTTATTCATAACCTGGGGCACGCCGTGGCCGCGTACATAGGGAATTACCATATACCAAAAGCTAAATACATGTACGAAGTATTGAGCGATAGTTTGGTGAAGAAACTAACACTCCATGCCATGCACGAATCGGCAAAAGTGCTTCAACAAAAATATCCCGGCGAATTTAACAATGAGGCCCTTGAATCGCACATCAACGATTTGGTGGCACGCTTTCAAAACAAGGCCTTGGGTGACACGGTATTCAGGGTAGGCTGCGACCTTCCGCGTAAATTGGGCGCTGAAGACAGGTTGGCATGCCCGATTAAAATAGCCGAATCCATGAGACTTGATTTTGACACCATGTTATTGGCATACTCGGTATCTGCAAGATTTAAAGCAAAAGGCCCAGACGGTAAAAGACCTGATCAGGACAAATTAGTAAACAAAGAATTCAAGCAAAAAGGCATAGATTTCATCCTGAGCAAATATGGAAAATTTCAGCAAGCTAAAAATGAAACGGTATATAAAAGGTCTGCTTTAATTCATTCAACTTTATCTATATAAGTATAACCAAAAACAAATATTTTGAAACACAGCAATATCAAGAAAAAAATCACAAAGGAGAACAAGGCTTTTTATAGCGAAAAAGGTTATCTTACTGCACAAAATTTATTCTCCAATGAAGAAATAAATGAATTGAAAAAAGAACTCGTTACTATTTTCAGGAAAAAAGGCGAATCCATAATCGGTTATGTTAGGCCTGAAGAAGGGGTGTCTGACGATGATCTCATAAAAAGTTATACCACATTGAATTTTCCCCACAAAGCCTCTGATGTCATAACGGGTTACGTCAAACACCCCAAAGTGGCAGGAATCCTCTCTCAAATCATCAGCCCCAATGTAAAATGCATGCAGAGTATGCTTTTTATGAAAGGCCCGGGCAAAAAAGGCCAAAGCTGGCACCAGGATGAGTACTACATCCCAACCCGCGACCGCTCACTCACCGGGTGCTGGATTGCCATTGACGACGCTACCATCGAAAATGGTTGTTTATGGGTCATTCCCGGTTCGCATAAAAGTGGGCATATTAGAAAACGTATCGCCATAGAACGGGAAGAATTTCAGGATAAGGACATGAGCGACCTTTCCCCTTTCGTGGAAGAAAAAGATGCCATCCCTGTTGAACTGGAGGCCGGATCGGTACTGTTTTTTAACGGGTATTTGTTGCATGGTTCATTAAATAATAAATCAAATGATAGTTACAGGCGATCACTCGTGAACCATTACATGAGCGCGGAATCTATATTGACATGGTCATGGGACGGAAGTGATCCCATACCGGAGGATCACAGGGATATCGTAATGGTAGCAGGCGAAGACCCTTATGCTTACAAAGGGCTTGCCGAAATTTCAAAACCTATACTCCGGCCCGATGTGTTGGATGGCAAAACAAAGTGGTATTAATTTATATGTAAAAAAATGAAGACGAAAAAAGCATACATCGTACCCCATACCCACTGGGACAGGGAGTGGAGATACCCCATATGGAAAAACAGGGTTTTGTTGGTAGAATTTATGGATGAACTGCTGGAAACCCTCGAAAACGACGAGCGGTACCGCTATTTTCATTTAGACGGGCAAGCTGTAATCGTAGAAGACTATCTGGCAATTCGTCCTGAAAAAGAAGAAATAATTAAGAAATTTGTTAAAGAAGACCGCCTTGGCATAGGTCCGTTTTATACCTTGCCCGACTTGTACCCCATAGATGGCGAATGCATTGTTCGTAATATTCAAAAAGGGATGCAGGTTTGCAAAAAATACGGTGGACATGTAAAAGTAGGTTACCATTCTTTTGGATGGGGGCAGATTGCTCAGTTTCCTCAAATTTACAACGATCTGGGCTTTGAATTTTTAATTGCCGCCAAGCATGTGAACAAAGATCGTGCACCCGAAATTGAATTTTTATGGCAGGGTCCCGATGGTTCTGAAATCATTACCAGCCGCTTGGGGCAACATTCCCGTGCCAACCTTTATTTTAATGCGTATGTTCACATCAAGCATGGAAAAGATTATGCCACCGAAGAATTTCAATATAAGCCAGGGCAAAACAAATGTGCTATTCACAATGCCAAACCCGAAAAGCAAAACCAGGATTATTTTGTGACTGAACCGACCGATAAAAAATTCCATGAACAATACATAAAGGAAAGCTTTATGAAAGCATGGAACGGATATGGCGAAACAACAGTTCAAGATACCCGCTTGCTCCTAAATGGCAGCGATTTCTCCTCATGTCAGCCCAGTTTGCCCGATATTATCGGAAAAGCCAATGAAGCCATTGATGATATTGAGTTTACGCATGCCTCGCTTGAAGAATACGTGCAAGCCGTATTGCCACAATTAAAAAAACAAAACCTGAAGAAAGTTACCGGGGCACTTCGTGATGGTGGGCCGGCCAATAGCACGGCAAATGCACTTGCAACCAGAATGTACCTGAAAATCCTTAACCGAAAAGCGCAAAACCTTTTAATAAAAACAGCAGAACCACTTGCTGCATTGCTTACGTTAGAAGGGTATAATTATCCAAAGCAATTATTTGACACGGCCTGGGAGTTTATGTTCAAGTCGCATGCCCATGACTCAATAAACGGGGTTACGCAGGACAAAACCGCAAACGATGTAGAATACCACTTAAACCAGGCCATTGAAATTGCTGAATCCATTGTTGAACAAGCCAGTGGTTTTTTAGTAAACCAACTAAAATATTGCGATAAAAATGACCCTAGCCAGAGAATGGTACTCATCAATACCCTTCCTTTTGAAAGGGAAGAAGTAGTTAAATTGGTGATAGATACCCCAAGGGGCAATTCAATTTGGGATTTTGGTTTTGTTGATCAAAGTGGCAATGAATTACCAGTTCAGCATATTTCCAGAAAGGAGAAAACGGCAACCGTGTATGAAATGGATTGCCGCTCGTGGCCCTATTATGTGGACAGGCATGAGGTGTTTTTACAAACCGGCACAATCCCCTCTTTTGGTTATAAAACCATAGAAATGGTTTCAAAAAACACCTTTAAACGAGAAGCCGAATGGTGGCCCATCGTAAAAACATCAAAGGGAGATGAGATCTCCAAAGCTCCGGGGAAACTGGAGAATGCTTTTCTCGAAATGCGGTTGAGCAAAACAGCAGGAACCATTGACCTTTTTGATAAAGTAAACAAAAAACACTTCAAGGGTTTAAACTACTTTGTTGATGAAGGCGATTCGGGGGACTACTGGGTAAACTACCCACACTACCATAACCAACTTTTTGATAGCCGTAATGCGAAACACCGAAGTTGGATAAGTGACAATGGTCCCTTGGCAGCTACTTTGGTCATTGAAACAACCATGCAACTACCGGCCTTTGGTTACCGGGCAGACAAAGGAGTAGTGGGCGAAAGCAAACGGAGCAGCGAAACAAAAGATTTAGTAATAGTTTCTGAATTTACCCTCAAAAAAGAAGACCCAAAACTCTATGTAAAAACCGTAGTAAACAATAATGTAGAAGACCATCGGTTAAGGCTTGTGTTTCCAACCGGGATAGATTGCGAAAAAAGTTATGCCGACAGTCATTTTTTAGTTGAAGAAAGGCTTGTAAATCCGGTAAAAGATGAAAACGGAGAATTTTACCCGGGCATGCAAACCCTGCCCATGAACAGGTTTGTGGATGTTTGTGATGGGAAAAATGGTTTTTCGATCTTAACAAACAGTATTGGTGAATACGAGATGTTGAGGGACAATGACCACACCCTGGCACTAACCCTATTTAGGAGTGTGGAAAATAGGATTTGCTCTGAATACCGCACTTCGGGTTATTTCCCCGAACAAAAAGGAGGAAAATGCTTGAGGGAAATGGTTTTTGAATATGCCATTATGCCCCATGCCGGAAATTGGAAAGATTCACGCATCATGGGACAGGCCGAAAAGTTCAACACATCGCCAATTGCATATCAGCTAACCCCTTCGGATCATGGTGATTTACCCGTTTCCAATAACTTGCTGGAGGTGTCTCCTTCAAACCTTGTCGTTTCTACATTAAAAAAACCTGAAAACGGGAAAGGATTTTTAATCCGGCTATATAATCCAACCGATAAGCAAGAATCAATCACGTTGGGCATGCATAATGGGATCACGTCTGCCGCGATTTGTAACCTAATAGAAGAAGAAAAAGAGCATATTGAAGTAAAAAACAATAAAATAAACTTAAAACTAAACAAAGGCGAGATAAAAACCCTGAGAATGATAGGTGTAGAATAAAACTCGACCGACATAGAATGATAAAAAGTAATTATTAATTTAAAAAAAAGATGATGCGATTTATTACCAAACAAAAAGAAGCATTTGCTGTGTTTAACAGTGATGCGAAAGATTTAATCCGGCTAAACCTGATGTAGCACATGGTTTTTCCCATTATTATGATTTTTGTTCAGGCGTTTTTATGGGGTGATGCCAAAGATGCCCGGATAAACATCATTTACACGCTCGGAAGTTTTGGGGGCAATTATATCGGGTACTTTGTAAATGGTTTTCTTCTACGCAAAATGCCCATTAAGCCTCTTTTTTACATCGGCCTGATATTAAGTGTGCTTCCTATGGTATTGATTGTTTATTATGATGAAATAAAACTTTCAAGTATTGTTTGGTACGGCATACTCTTTGGTATTGGCACCGGCATGTACTGGTCGTGCCGGAATTTTTTATCGTACCTGGTGAACAATGAAAAAAGCCGCAATTTTTTTGCTGGCATGGAGCAACTCGTCATAATATCATCAAACTTTATTACCCCTTTTATTTTTGGTTTTGTAATTATAGGGATAGGTGAAAAATTTGGATGGTACGCCAAAGAAATTGTTTATAAGGTTGGTATGGCATTATCCATGGCAATGATGTTTCTGACATGGATAATCATACGCCGCACTGGCTTTAAAAAACCGCCAATGGAACGTTTCGTTTACTTGTGTTTTCATAAGCTATGGAACTACCACGGGTTTTGTCCATGTTCGTGGGCTCAGTTGAAACGGGCATATATATGCTCACGGCACTATTAATCCTTAATGTGGTTGGTGGCGAATGCGCGCTTGGGTTAATCGAGAGCATGAGCGCTATCTTTTCAGCATTTGTTGTATTTTTTGTAAGTAAAACCTCAAAACCCGAACACCGTCCAAAAATAATACTCGCTGGTGTTATATTCATCTCGTTTGGTGGGTTAATACTCGGGGTCGAGTACTCCATCATCGGTGTATTGGGGTTGAAAATCTTTCAAATTATAGCCGACCCCTTAATACACACCGCGTACAGGGCTACTTGGTGGTCGGTAATCGCAAAAGTTTCTGGCATTGAGAAAAAACCAGAGTACGCCTACATGCTCGATACCGAATTGTTTATAAGCATCGGGAGGTCGCTGGGCAGTGTATTCCTGCTCATCATGCTTATCAGAGGGGTTGATATAAACCACGCGCTTCGGTATATATTTTTGCTCCTTGGCTTAATGCAAATTGTATCTTATTTGTTAATACGGTTTCTTACCTAACAAGTTCTTGATAATGGCAAACCGGAAACTGTTCCCGTAACTGTTAGTACACCCAGTTGTTGATGGAGGCATATACTCAAAATATTTAATTAACAATTATAAAAACTAAATACAATATTATTATGGGATTAAAATTCGGAAAAGACGACTGGAAAAAGTTATCCATAAAGGATAAAGTTGGGCAAACATACATCAACAGGCCCAATCCTGAAGAAGAAATTAAAAAATACGGTAGTTTAAAGGCATTTATAGATGAAAACCCCATTGGAGGGATGTGTTTTCTGAACAGGGAAGGGGAAAATTTTGCGGTCAAACTGCTAAAAAGATACAAAGATTACCTGAGTGCATCAAAAATACCGCTTTCCCACAATGATGACATGGAATCCGGTGCCGGTTGCAATATACTGATACGGTGTCGGAACAATATGACCTGATTATTTTTGGGCTGAACAGGTACTCGCACCACTCCATAGGGCCGCAAAGTTTTTTTGGCGATGAGGCAGAATCCATTTGGTCTATCAATTGCCTGGACCGCAACAAAACCATGGTCATTTCGTTTGGAAACCCGTTTTTCTATAACGAGTATTTTGAAGCGGTACACGTATACTTCAATGCGTACACCTATGTGCAGGCAATCCTTAAAGCCACAGCAGCCGCACTTTATGGTGAGATACCCTTTAAGGGTCAGTCCCCGATCAAACTATCGGTGGAGAAATTGAAAACTGCTGTGAACATTGAATAGGCATAGTTTGCTATTACTTTTATAAGGTTGTTATTTTCATTTTTTAATTCTCCTTTAGTGTCGCATACCCTGAAAACAGACAGAATTGTTGCAACAGAGGCCTGAATCATCAAATTTAACAATTGCTCGCAAAGCATAATATTGTCCTTTGTGGTTATAGCTTCTTATAGCTTTACTGTAATTTAGTTTACCTTGAATCCTTCGTCCAGAACAATTGAATAAATCAGAAAGTTATGTTTTCTTCATAATTCTTTTCTCTCTGATTTGAGCAACTTATCAGTCTCAGCGTTTTTAGCGACAGTCATAACATCAAATTTTGTCCATATATACATTTACTTGTAAATATAAATGTATATGTGGACAAAACAAATATAAGCAAAATGGTTTCATCTTTGAATATTAAGTCTTTACATATCACTTTAAATATTGGATATAGAATTTTCAAAATGGATATTTAGACAATTGAAAATCATAAATAATTAGTGTCTGTCCAAAAAGTCCGATCTCTTCGTTGGATTAAAAACCCTAAATTCTCATTCGCCAGCCGGCGGACTGCGGTTTATGATTTTTAATCCGTCTCCTCCTCGAACTTTCTGGCCGAGACGCTTACTTTATAGAAATACACTAATTAGTGGCTATAAGAAAACTCCAATTTCTTCGTTACGGACATTTTGAAAACAGTC
>CAZVTW010000094.1:0-15041 GCA_964629805.1 uncultured Bacteroidales bacterium
ATTTCAACCAGGAATGCGATAAAAACATTACGCGCAACAGAAGATAAAGCAGCTGCTGAAGAGCTTTATCCAAAAGTTGTTTCCATGCTTGATAAACTCGCCAAGAAAAACATCATTCACAAAAACAAAGCATCAAACCTGAAGTCCAAACTTGCGAGACATGTTGACAGCCTGGGCGCTGAGAAACAAGAAGCGTAAATGAGATAACTCCAAAAATTTTTTTGATTTACTTCCCGGAGTACGTTAAGATGCTGCTAAGGGTTTGTAATGAAATAAGTTGACTATTTTAAACGAAGATATTTTGTTCTTTAACGACTTGAAAATTCAGCAAATAGCGGGCTATTTAATGAATTTTCAAGGAAGTTAAAGGACAAAAGAACAAGTTTAAAACGTCAAGATATTTCGGCACAATCCCTAAAATCAAACAGGATAATACAGGATGATTTTTGATTTGAAATACGCTTCGTTGAAGTATGCATCTAAATCGGTTATTTCAATCTTATTCTTATACGGCTCAACTTCATCATTTAAATCACCGCCTTTTAAACAAATCAATCCATTTTTAAATGTATGTCTGTTATTTTTTGAGATAAGATGGCCTGTATCGGTCAGAAATTTTGGGAGGGCAGATACTGCCCTGCTAATAACAAAATCAGCTTTTGCTCTGAGTTCATTACTTCTTATTTGACGGGCTTTTACATTATTTAGTTCGATTTTTGTAATGATATCATTAACGACTTTTATTTTTTTTCCGATTGAATCAATTAACAAAAAATTTACACCGGGAAAAACTATCGCAAGAGGTAATCCCGGCAAACCACCGCCTGTACCAACATCAATAATTTTGGCGCCCTTTGAAAACTGATAGAACTTTGCTATGGCAAGTGAATGCAATATATGATGTGTGGCAATGTTATCCGTATCCTTTCTTGATATGACATTTATCTTTTCATTCCAGGACAATAACAATCTTTTAAAGTCCTCAATCTTTTGGATTTGGCTATCAGTCAAATCAGGAAAATATTTCCTTATAATTTCCATAAAGTATAATGCTCAAATACGAAAGAAATCTTCATGGACACTCTCATCAAATACCTTCTAACTGGTGCAGGAAAGGAGCGATATTCTCAGAAGGTCTCATTGCATTTGCGTCTATTATTTTACCTTCCCTGTCAATAAGAATAAACCGGGGAATACTATTAACCAGGTAATTATCTCTCAGGGCAGGATCCCATCCACCGGCATGCAGTTGTATACCACCCAGTTGTTGCTTGTTTAACATTGTCTCCCAGGCATTCCGGTTTCTGTCCACAGATATGCTGACAAAAACAATATTCTTATCATGAAATTCTTCTTCGAGTTTGTGCAAAAATGGTATTTCCCTGAAACAAGGCCGGCACCAGGATGCCCAGACATCTATATATACATATTTCCCTCTGAAATCTTTTAATGAGACTTTGTTACTGTCTACATCGACATATGTAAACCCGGGCGCTTTCTTTCCTTCTTCCAGGGGAATCCATTTTTTATATAAAGTATCAATCTGACTGATGTATGCTGTATTTTTTGTTAATTGGTTAAACTCTTCAATCAAAGGTTTGATGTCCTTAATACTTCTATATTGAATTTGATCAGATAATGACCTGAAGAGAATGTAATCTCTTATCTTCTCATGTTTATATTCATTGACCGCTACCTCAAAAACTTGTTTGATAAGACCATTATATCGTTTTTGAGCATCATCCGTATCAGACAATTGTTTGTCAGCCTTATGTTTTAGGTAAGTATTCAAAAAAGTATTATAAGATTTCAACCTGAGCAACTCCTCATCGTTCAGGTCAGTCTTTTTCAGGAAATCATCATAATCTTCACTTGTTTCAAATTCATCAATTTGTGCATAGTAAGGGTGTAAGTAGGGATAATTTAAACGCTGATTTGCCCAATTATACAGAATGTCTTCTTTTTCAAGCTTGTAAAAATTTCTTTCAATTTCTCTCCTGTGTGATTTATAGTAGTCTTTCAGGAATTCTTCCATAATGAGTTTAAGCGAATCGGTTTTTTCAATAAAGCGTTTTTCTTCAAGTGAATACAGTTTTTTGGCAATAGGGAAATTTCGTTCCCGGAATAAAAATTTCTTCGCCAGATAGTTATTGTAAATATCACCACGACCTTTAAATGACAGTGATTCATCAAATTCTTCAGTATTCAGAAAAAGACAGAGGCTATCTCCCGGTGTAATATACATGTGGGCTATTTCACGTCCATGCCTGAAAACATAATAAGAAGGATCAGATACCCGTATGTTAAGATTAAAAGTACCATCTTCACCAATAGAAGCCGTATCAGATTGTTGCCTGTTGAGATGTTGCCAGGTAAACACAACATAATCAGCGACCGGATTGTCAATTTTTCCGCAAAGTTCGACATTTTCCTTACCAGGTGCGAGTAATACTCCCAGGAAAAAAAAGACAGATATTGAAATAAACCTCATTATATTCATTGTAGTTTTTTTTCATTTAGTGTGAGAAAAACGTTTGTTAAGTCAAAAAATTATCTGTGCTGATTGTAAAACAATTATTTGTGCACTTTAGTGAAATGTTTATAGAACAAAGGCAAGGTCTCAATCCCTTTATAAAAATTCCAGAGCGGATAATTTTCGTTTGGTGAGTGAATAGCATCAGATTCCAAACCAAATCCCATCAGAATTGTCTTAACTCCGAGATATTTTTCGAAACTTGCCACAATTGGAATACTGCCACCGCTATGAACCGGGACAGGTTTTTTCCCGAATGATTCCTCAATGGCCATTGCAGCTGCCTTGTATCCGGCTGAATCTAAGGGCGAAACGTATCCCTCACCTCCATGTAAGAATTTGACATCCACTGATACTGTTTCGGGAGCAATTTGCCTGATGTGTTTTTCAAAAAGTTCGGCAATCTCATTTGAATCCTGATTTGGAACAAGACGCATGGATACTTTGGCAAAAGCTTTTGAGGGAATAACGGTTTTAGTGCCTTCGCCAATATAACCGCCCCAAATTCCATTGATATCAAGAGCAGGCCGAATACCTACACGTTCTAAGGTATTATATCCATGTTCTCCCCAAAGACTACGGACATCCAAAGACTTTTTATAATCTTCTTTGTTAAATGGCGCTTTTGCAATTTCTTCACGTTCATCATTCGAGTATTCCCTGACCTTATCATAAAATCCCGGGATTGTAACTTTTCCGGTATCATCAATGAGCGATGACAATAACCTTGTAAGAACAAAAGCAGGATTAGCCACAGCCCCGCCGTATAATCCGGAGTGCAGATCACGATTTGGCCCTGTCAGCTCAACCTGCATGTATGTTATTCCTCTTAACCCGGTTGTTATTGATGGCGCTTCCGGACTTATCATCGTCGTGTCCGAAGCCAGGATAATATCAGCTTTTAATAATTCCTTGTGATTTTGAATAAATTCCAGCAAGCCTTTGGAACCAATCTCCTCTTCACCTTCAATCATAAATTTCACATTGCATGGAAGAGATTTTGTTTTAACCATAAATTCAAAGGCTTTAGCGTGCATGAATCCCTGACCCTTATCGTCATCAGCGCCCCGGGCATATATTTTTCCTTCTTTAACGACAGGTTCAAAAGGATCGCTATCCCACAATTCGAGCGGATCGACAGGCATAACATCATAATGTGCATACACCAATACAACAGGGAGTTCCGGGTCAATCATCTTTTCGCCATAAACAACAGGATTCCCACTGGTTTGATATAATTCAGCTCTATCTGCACCTGCGTTCAAAAGAGATTGTTGCCAGTATTCAGCTGCATCGATTAAATCCCGGGTATGATCTGTTGATGAACTGATTGAGGGTATTCTGATGAGATCGAACAGTTCTTTTAAAAACCGTTCTTTATTTTTTTCAACATAGTCTTTTATATTGCTCATAACATTTAATTTAATAATTCTCTGCAATTAATGACAATTCTTCATACCATTTTGTTGAGTATTTTCTTATTAATGGTTCTTTTACAAATTCAAATACCCTTGTATTCATCTTTTTGCCCAGACACCCGGCTGGTTTACATATTTCCCAGTGATGATAATTAACTGCTTCAAAATCTTTATATTTTGAGATTCGGACAGGATAAAGATGACATGAAACAGGTTTTTTAAAACCGGTATTGTTGTTTTCGAATGCTTTCTCAATGGCACATCTGTAGATGCCATTCTCAATAAAAGCAAAAGCGCATTCTTTACCATGAATCAAAGGAGTAACTTTATCACCATCAGGGTCGATTAAATACAAGCCATTCTTCTCAACAGATGAGATTCCTTCAGGATTCATAAACGGTTTAACTTTTGAATATATGTGTTCAAGAACAGACACTTCATTATCTTCCAATGGCGCGCCCCATTCACCTTCAACACAACAGGCTCCCTTACATGCCTGAATATCACAAAAAAAATATTCACTTAACAATTCGGAGCTGACAATAGTGTCATCTATCTGAAACATAGCCGTGTCTTCTTTCATTTAGGACAAAGATAGGATAATCCGTCAAAAAATAAAATTCACTGTTTAGGGCGCTTTATATCAGAAACATGTTAATTTGCTGCAAACTCTGAACTCAGTAAATTCGAAAGATAAAGGCGCAAGGCATCGTTTAATCAGCGTCTTCTATATCTTTCAGAAGGCCAACAGACATATTCACAATATCAAAATCATGCATTTTTTTTATTCGAAAACCTACCTGGTTCAGAAGCCAGGTTTTCCCGGTTTGTCTAGGCGCCCATACTGTAACAAAATGACCACCTTTGTCAGGATTTTCACCAATAAGTTGGTTGTATGCATAATTTCTCAGCGCTGTTCTCGGAACATGATAATGTAATTCATTATCTACCGGGCCATATGAACTAAATTTTCGCTTTCTCATATCAACATATTTGTTTATTGCAAATTTAAGGATTTATCAATAGCCTTTTGAATGAATCAAAAGTAATTTTAAGAAAAAGCGTTGCAACATGAATCGATGAAGGATGTGTACTAGAATAGTGTATTACAGTTGCTTTTATAAAATTCCATAAAACAATTTTTTGAGCGTATATTATTTCTATTCTGTATATTTCACATCCTAAACATTAAAAATTGTTTTTTTTCTATATTTTAGTTGCCAAAAATGGAAAAATATGAAAACAACCCCTATATTTGGAAAAGCAATTCCGCATATTATAGCCATATTGATATTTCTCACCGTAAGTGGAATATATTTTGCCCCACAATTTAAGGGATATAAACTCAATCAATCTGATCACCGGCAGGCTTTAGGCATGAGCCAGGAAATAAGGAATTTCCGAGAAATGTATAATTCTGAACCTCTCTGGACAAATTCCATGTTTGCAGGTATGCCAGCTTATCAAATATCAGGTAAAAATTTCAATTATGTTCACAAATTAAAAAATGTTATTGTAAAGATTGTTCATCGTCCAACCAGCGATTTGTTTTTTCTCATGCTCGGGGCCTATATCATGCTACTTTGTTTTAATGTCAATCCCTGGGTTTCTATTCTTGGCGGAATCGTTTTCGGTCTGTCATCAATGAATATTCTTCTCCTGGCAACCGGACACATTTCTAAAGTAAATGCTATTTCTTTTATTCCTCCCTTGCTGGGTGGATTGATCTATACATATAGAAAAAATCAATATGTTGGTAGTGCTGTTTTTGCATTATTCGTATGTTTGCAGCTCGCTTCCAATCATGTTCAAATGACATATTATTCCCTGTTTATGCTTGTGGCAGTGGTGATCATTGAACTCATACACCATTATCATAGGAATAATCTGGCTGGTTTTTTCAAAAAATCTGCTTTACTACTTATTGCAGGAATCATTGCTATTTTACCAGGCATATCAACTCTGTTAACAACATATGAATATGGAAAACACACAACCAGGGGGCAATCAGAACTTACAATATCAGCCAGTAATCAGTCATCAACTCAACCACAAAAAAACGAAGCATTGGACAGTGAGTATATCAGGCGATACAGTCTCGGGTATGGTGAAATATGGTCATTGGTTATTCCAAATATTAAAGGCGGGGCAATGGGATATATTGGCCAGGAAGAAAAAGTCATGAAAAAAATCCGACCCGAATTCAGAAGTACTATTGCTCAGCAATCATCTTACTGGGGAGAACAATATACATCAGGTGGCGCCTTTTATTTAGGTTCAGGTATGTTTTTACTGTTTATTTTAGGTTTATTCTTTTTAAAAGACAAGATTAAATGGGCAATACTTGCGGTAACCATTTTGTCAATCATTCTTTCCTGGAAATACAGCCAGGTTCTCGAGGTTTTTATTCAACATTTTCCTTTGTTCAATAAATTCCGTGATACAAAGATGATGCTAGTTCTTGTACAAGTCTCATTCCCCCTCATTGGATTTTTGTTTGTCAACCATATTCTCAGGGAAAATGCTGTTAGCAGGAAGAAGTTCTTATATATTTCATTGATCCTGAGTGGAGTCATTTTGTTACTATATGCATTGCCAAAAACATGGTTTGACTTTCTTAGCCAGGCAGAGCTTCAACAGTTCGGTAATTTGCAGGATAATTACAACAGCAATCCAAATGCATTGTCACAGATAAATCTGCTTAAAAACGAAATTATATACGCACGGATTGAAATCTATAGACAGGATTGTCTGAGAAGTCTTGGGTTTGTGATTGCAACAGCCATTGTTTTATATCTTTTTATGATACATAAAATAAAAAAAACAAGTTTTATTGTCCTTTTGGGATTAGTGATGTTTATAGATTTTTGGATTGTTGATAAAAGATACTTGAATAATGAAAAAAGAAAAGGAAATTACATTCATTGGGTAAAATCATTTCAATATAAAAATCCTTTCCAGGCAACAGTTGCTGATAACGAAATTCTTGAGAATGAAATAGCTGAAAATCCATCGATCAAACAGAAAATTGAAAACCAGCTTATGGAATTAAGTACCAGTAAGCAATATAATCGTAGACAAATCGAAACTGAAAAAGATAAAACGAAATTCAGAATATTAAATTTCGCAACCAATTATCGTGTATTTTCACTCCTTAATCCGTTTATCAGCGCCAGAACATCCTATTTTCATAAATCAATAGGCGGCTATCATGGTGCAAAACTGAAAAAGTACCAGGAACTTATTGATTTTTACATTGTAAATGAATATGCAAAATTATCCAAAACCTTTAGTCAAGGACCAGACCAGAAACAACTGGTCAATTTCTTTCAAAACGAAACGCCAATTTTAAATATGCTAAATACAAAATATATTATTTACGATTTATCTTCATCCCCAATAGTCAATACTTTTCATTTCGGTAATGCCTGGTTTGTGGATTCAATTGAATTTGTAAAAAATGCCAATGAAGAAATCATTTCTCTTGCTTCTATTGATAAGAACAGGGCAATTATCAGAGACAAACATAAAAACAGTGTCCCTCCGCAAATAACATTTGATCCGGGCGCAACGATTACGATGACCACTTACAAGCCAAATCATATTATTTATGAATCAAGCGCTCATCATCCTCAGTTTGCCGTGTTTTCTGAAATATATTATGAAGACGGATGGAATGCCTACCTCGATGGCAATATAACAAACCATTTAAGGGTTAATTATACACTACGTGGCATGAATATCCCTGAGGGAAATCATACAATAGAATTTAAATTTGAACCCGAATTATATGATATCGGCAAAAATATTTCATACACCGGCTCTGTACTTATATTTTTGTTTATCACAGGAATGGTGATACTGCACATAAGCAAGGATAAAAAGGAAAAACTATTTAAAAAGCAAGTTTGATATACAGTGCTAGTAAAAAAAACGACTTTTTAGGCATGCGCCATTGCCATTACTTTATAGTTGGCTTTAAATTTACCTTTTTCAATAGCAGTCAGCTTCCCTTTAATGAGTTTTTTTCTGATTGGCGAAATTTTGTCTGTGAACAATGTTCCCTGCAAATGGTCAAATTCATGCTGTATAATGCGGGCTTTGAGTCCTTCATAGGTTTCAGAATAATGATTGAACTCTCTGTCAAAATATTCTATGTCAATTTTAGAGGGCCTGCGTACATCTTCCCGAATGTTTGGGATACTTAGACAACCCTCATTGTAAGCAATTTCTTCTCCGTAATAACGGGTAATTTTCGGATTTATAAATTCTTTCTTGAAATCAGCAACACTGTTATCTTCATCTGCCAGTGGTGTGGCATCAATGACAAAAATACGCAGGGATTTTCCAATCTGTGGAGCCGCTAATCCAATTCCATCAGCTTTTTGCATTGTTTCGAACATGTCATCAACAAAAACACCTAAATCCTTAAAATCTTTATCAATTTCTCGTGACACTTTTCTCAATACTGACATACCGTATGTCGTTATTGGCCTAACCATATTTTTATTTTTTTATCAGTTAACAAGAAAACTTATGATTATGTTTATTATTTTGAATTCATTTCAAGATATGATTGCAATAATATCGTTGCGCTTATTTCATCAACAAGGCTTTTGTTTCTCCTTGCTTTTTTCCCTAGCCCTCCCTCTATCATTGTCTGAAATGCCATTTTTGATGTAAAACGTTCATCAAGATATTCTATTGGGACATCAGGATGATTTTTGGTAAATTTATTGACAAACATTTGAATTTGCGGAAATGATTCGGATGGTTCATTGTTCATTTTTTTTGGTAATCCGACAATTATTTTGGCAACATCTTCTTTTTGAAGATAATTCGCTAAAAAATGTGAAAGTTCATGCGTTTTGACTGTCGTTAGTCCGTTAGCAATCATTTGCAGAGGATCGGTGACTGCAATTCCTGTTCGTTTTGTCCCGTAATCTATAGCTAATACCCTTGACATGTTATTTTCAATTTCGATGCAAAGTTATAATTTTTTTTATAAACATCTGGTATTAGACTTACCGGTAAAAAATTTCATTTAATTTGCTCAAAAAAATGCAACAAAGATTGATTTATTTGGTATAAACTCATACCAATTTTCATAATTTAGGATTTCTTTTCCGTGAGAAATAAAAAATATATGTTAATTTGGCGGTCATATTTTTGCATTAAATTTATCAGTCATAATGAAACCAAAAATATCATGCTTCGTTTTCCTGCGCTACTTTTTCATAGTTTCTATGCTTTATACCGGGGCATTTTTATCAATGAATGAAGCAAGCGGACAATGCAACGCTTTTGCAGGCAGGGATATTTTTTTATGTGGGACTGAAGGCTGGATTGAGGCAATATTGGATGAAAATGCGACAGGTGAATGGACAATAGAATCAGAAAAAAAACACATTGTCATTGAAAACAAAAACAATCCATTAACTTACATACGAAACCTCCACAAAGGGATTCATATTTTCAGGTGGACAGTTAATTACGAAACTGGTTGTGTTGCTTTTGATGAAATGACTGTTGATACCCGTTATTATTTCAATTCACCTGAGGTTGACGATATAGAGCTCTGTTCCGATAAAGTCACAGTAAAAAAAACGATTCCGAACGGGTGTGTATCTGAACTTTTACAATTTACAAGACCCAAAGCGACTATTGCCAATCCATACCACCATAAAACGCAAATATCAAATCTTGAAAACGGTGTATCACATCATTTTCTCTGGCATGTATACAATGAACACTGCGAAATAAAAGATACATTTACTGTCCTGAATAATTTGGTTCAGGCAGAAGCCGGCCCGAACCAGGTTGTTTGCACAAAAGAATTTCAACTCTCAGCCGGACAAATTCCTGAGGATGCTTCCGGACATTGGGAATGCCTGACAGAACCTGCAAATGTAAAAATATTCTCTCCCAATCAATCCCATTCTAAAGTCAAAACGCAGTTACAGGGAAACCTACTCTTTGAATGGCAGGTAATTCGCGGGACTTGTTCGAGCACAGACCGGGTGAGATATACAAAGCAGGAAATAACGACAAACGCCGGAAACAATGTTGAAGTATGCACCTGGAATGCCGGACTCAGGGCATCTAAACCAAGCGGTGGTTTTGCCGGACGCTGGTTAACTCAAAACCAGGAAACAACATTCTCCAATCCCACCTATTTTAAGACTACCGCTCAAAATTTGAAGTACGGGAAAAATACATTTACCTGGCAAATTACAAGGGACCAGTGTACTGTAACAGACGATGTTGTTGTAAACTGCCGCGCCGCCGATGCATTTGCCAGTGAAGACCATTACATTTGTCAGGACGAAGGTTATCTGATAGCAGATGAACCAATGCACGGACTGGGACTTTGGACAACAAAGGGTTCTGCTGTCATAAAAACGCCAACTGCTCATAAATCCATTGTAGAAATAAAACGCGGTGACGCAACATTTTTTTGGACAGTTAAAAATGAACACTGTACAATGGTAGACACTGTCAGAATCTCGAATCAAAAAGTGACGGCTGATGCGGGTGATTATCTTTTTATCTGTCAGGATAGTGTTGTCATGAAAGCAACAGAGCCCGAAGCCGGAACTGGCATATGGACTTTGGATTTGGGTAATCTCAAGATTGAAGATGTCAACTCTCCTTCAACAAAAATGACAAATATTACAAGAGGAATGCATAAGCTGATATGGTCGGTCAAATCAGATAAATGCGAAGCAACAGATTTTATTTATATTAACAACTACATGCTGGAAGCTTTTGCAGAAGTTGATGACACAATCATATGTGTTGACAATGTCAATATCAAATCTTCCCACATCGGAAATGGCGAAGGTCATTGGGAATTTACCAGGGGAAAAGGAAAAATCATCAATGAAATATCCCACAGGACTTATCTTGACGAACTTAAACAGGGTGATTATGAAATAGCCTGGATTGTATCAAATACTTACTGCACGGACACTGCAAAAGCAGATTTTCATAATGATATGATAGTGTCCTCTGTAATGGACGGCAGGTTGCTTTGCAAGGATTTCACAACACTATCAGCCACTGTTTCATCAAATGCGCAGGGACTTTGGTATCATGACAGCTCTGCTGTTATCATGTATCCGGATTCGACTCATACACCGGTGAATGACCTTGTTCAGGGAGCCAGTCAATTCATCTGGCAGACACAAAGCGCCTACTGCTCTGAAACGGACACAGTCATTATACACAATAACCAGGTTTCGGCTGATGCCGGGAAAGATATTTCCACGTGCACAAATAAAGGCATCATAGAAGCTTTAAAGCCGGACATCGGGACAGGAAAGTGGATAGCTGAAGATAATTCAGTTTTGATTGACAATCCAGGCAAATCAAAAACAGAAATATCAAATCTCAGCAGGGGAGAAAACAGCATTATCTGGAAAGTGACTAACAGAAACTGCCTGGCTTATGATACACTTATTGTCACAAACAAATCCTTTGATATAGATGCAGGAGAAAATCAAATCGTCTGTTCAACACAAGCCAGTCTTAAAGCAACCATGCCCAATGGAAGCATTGGATACTGGAACGGCTCAGGAGTTCAATTTGCACAAAAGAACGCCCCACTCACTATTGTCTCAGATTTAAAGCAAGGGGATAACACCCTTGTGTGGACAGTTGAAAAAGACGGTTGCAGGAAAGAGAAAAGTGTCACTATCTCAAACAAATCAGTAGAGGCAAATGCAGGAAATGATACAATAACATGTCAGGATACTGTTTTTCTTCGTGCGATTTTACCCGAGGGTACAAATGGACAGTGGAATGTCAGCGCCGGGAATATTGGTATCCGTGAATTTCAAAAGCCTGAAACATACGCTTATAATTTACCAGAAGGACAACTTCAGTTTTTATGGCAGGTTTCAAACGAACACTGTAAAGATAAAGATACACTGACTATTGAAAGGTATAAGCCAATAAAAAAATCATTTTCTGACACAGTGGTTTGCAACAACTCATTTGTTTTGCAAACAGACAGTGCAGAAAATATTACCTGGTCTGTTGTTGAAGGTAATGGACATATTTCAGATACACACACTCATGTCACAAACCTTTCTGACCTCTCAAACGGACTGAATACTATTCATTTAGAAGCAGGGAATAATTTTTGCTCAGACACAAGGAATTTCGATATATTTTACCGGAAAATAATTCCCGGTTTACAATATGAATCACTTGATGAGGAATTCTCTTATCAGTTTTCTGTCAATCCTGAAACAGATTCACTACAAATTACCTGGGATTTTGGGGATAAAAAAACCTCCCATTTGCCTTATCCTGTTCATACTTACCCTTCATATGGACTTTACGAGGTAACATTGTCAATTGAAGATACCATTTTTGGTTGTTCCGGGAGAGAGGATACCGTTATCAATGCCGGGAACATTCCATGCGAAGCGTCATTTAATTACGTTGTTGATAGCGCTGACAATGAGGTGTCATTTTTTGATAATTCCTTTGGTCAAATAAATACATGGACATGGGAATTTGGAGACAGCGCTGTTTCCTATGACGAAAATCCGGTACATATGTTTGAAAGAAATCAATTATACACCATAAAACTAACCATAGAAAATGATCAGACAGGCTGCAAAGACTCTGAAATTCAAATTATTAATTTTTCTGATTCAGACAAATTAAAAGGAGACTTTACTTTTTTTGCCGATACTTCATTTACCAAAGAAGGTGTTGCTGTTTTTTTTAGCGCTGCTTCAAATAGAGATAATGTAATTTATAAATGGAGTCCGGATGATACCACAGAGTTTTTAACCCAAGCGGCAAGTATCTATCATATTTATCAAAACAGTGCAAAATTTGATGTCTGTCTTGATATTACGGACACCATTACAGAAGAAACAATCACACTCTGTAAAGAACTCTCAATTGGTGAACTAACTCAAATTAAAAGCCTGCCTGACAGACCTGTCAGTTTTTTTGTATACCCTAATCCGGTCAATGAAAATACTGCCTTGAGACTAAGTTTAAAACAAAGCAGTTATGTAAATATTCATTTGTACAACCTTTCCGGACAACCTGTTGCTTCGGTTTTTGAGAATAAATTTCTCCGCTCTGGTGAACATTTAATCTCCATATCAACACAATCGCTATTACCAGGTATATATTTTATAAAAATTTCTTCCCCTTCATTTCGGATGGTGAAAAAAATTGTAAAAACGAAGAAGTAGGTAATAATTTAAAATTCGGAGTTTCCCCGCTTTATTTCATCAGCTCAGCGCTGTCATTTCTATACCTGTCACTCAAAAAATAAATTTAGGTTTTATGTTATGAAAACAAATCAATTTAACCTATTTTTGTCGACCATTATAAAAATCGACAAAAGATTAAAATTCAATGTTATGGCAACACAGGCAGATGTTTTTAAAAAATTGATCGCACACTCAAAAGAATACGGTTTCATTTTTCCTTCAAGTGAAATATATGACGGATTAAGCGCTGTTTATGACTATGGGCAGTATGGTTCGGAATTAAAGAATAATATTAAAAAGTATTGGTGGGACTCCATGATATTGCTCCATGAAAATATCGTGGGTATTGATGCGGCAATTTTTATGCATCCTACTGTATGGGAAGCATCAGGGCATGTACAGGCATTTAATGATCCTTTAATAGACAACAAAGACTCAAAAAAACGTTATCGCGCCGATCAGCTGATTGAAGAACAAATTGAAAAAATTGAAGGTAAAATCCAAAAGGAGGTTAACAAAGCGAAAAAACGTTTTGGAGAGGATTTTGATGAAGAACAATTTCTTAGGACCAGCAAACGTGTCATTGACTATCGTGAAAAAGCAGAAAAGCTCCGTGAACGTTATGTAAAAGCTGCTGAAAGCGAGAACCTCGAAGAATTGAAACAAATCATTGAGGATAACAAAATCGTTTGTCCTGTTTCAGGTACATCAAACTGGACAGAGGTCAGACAATTCAACCTGATGTTTGATACAAAGCTTGGTTCACTGAGTGATGGTTCCAACAAGATTTTTTTGCGTCCCGAAACTGCCCAGGGAATATTTGTAAACTACCTGAATGTGCAAAAATCGGGCAGGATGAAAATCCCGTTTGGCATTGCCCAGATTGGCAAAGCATTTAGAAATGAAATTGTTGCCAGACAGTTTATTTTCAGAATGCGGGAATTTGAGCAAATGGAAATGCAGTTCTTTGTCAGGCCGGGTGAAGAAATGGAATGGTACAATCACTGGAAAGAGCTCAGGATGAAGTGGCATAAATCATTGAATATGGGAGAGGATAAATATCGTTTCCACGATCATGACAAACTTGCTCACTATGCCAATGCTGCCTGCGACATTGAATTTGAATTTCCCTTTGGATTCAGGGAGGTTGAAGGAATTCATTCAAGGACGGACTTTGATTTAAGCCAACATGAAAAATATTCGGGAAAGAACATACAATATTACGATAGTGAGACAAATAATTCCTTTGTACCTTATGTTGTAGAAACATCAATAGGTCTTGACAGAATGTTTCTTTCGATACTTGCCAATTCTTATTGTGAAGAAAAAATAGATAAAGGTAACGGGCAGACAGATGAAAGGATTGTTCTCAGAATTCCGCCTGCTTTAGCCCCTGTCAAGCTTGCCGTATTTCCGTTGGTCCGAAAAGATGGATTGCCTGATAAAGCCAGGAACATCATAGAAACATTAAAATTTGATTTTAACTGTCAGTATGAAGAAAAAGATTCAATCGGGCGCCGGTACAGAAGACAGGATGCCATAGGTACGCCATATTGTATTACTGTTGATCATCAAACTCTGGACGATGACACGGTAACCCTGCGCGACCGTGATACAATGGAACAGGAGAGGATAAAAACGGATCAATTGCGTTCAATACTTGAAGAAAAAGTGAGTTTAAAAAAACTGTTAAAATCCTTACAATAACAACTATCCTGCTTATAAAAATCAAAATTCATTTTTTTTTGACGAATCAGGATAAATATCAAAGAAATCTTTTTAGATTTAAACCCGGCAATTTCTCAGAAATGTATAAAACAGTATGATCATGAAAATAACAGAATC
>CAZVTW010000095.1:0-15019 GCA_964629805.1 uncultured Bacteroidales bacterium
CTATGCTTGAACGGATGAAAGAGAAAGTTGAAAAAGATGAAGCTATGGCAGAAGCCTATGGCGACATTGCTGATGAAAGTAAGTCTGTCGATGAAGAAATTGATTCGGCGCTTGGTGGTTCTACCGGTGGTTCTGACGCGCTTGCAGCCCTGAAAGCAAAAATGGCCGCCAAAAAAGATCAGGCTTAGTTTTTCAGTTTCATCATTAATGTTTTAATACGATTATTGTTACGCCCTGGATTACCGGGGCGTTTTATTTTTTAATAGCCTGAATAAATGATAGAGAATCTTTTAATAAAAAATCGCAGTTACAGAAGATTTTATCAAAATCATTCTATTGGTGATACATTGCTGGTTAATCTTGTTAACCTGACAAGATATGGGGCATCTGCCAGGAATGCTCAACCATTAAAATACATCCTTTCCAATTCAACAGAACAAAATAACAAAATATTCAGTTGCCTTGCCTGGGCGGGCTATCTTCAGGACTGGCACGGCCCTGCCGAAGGAGAGAAACCATCTGCATACATCATCATGTTGGGTGATAAGGATATTTCGACAAATTATTACTGTGATCATGGTATTGCTGCTCAAAATATTTTACTCGGAGCTGTTGAAAATGGACTTGGGGGGTGCATTATTGCTTCTGTCAACAGAGATAAACTAAGAGAATTAATTAATATTTCGGATACTTTTGAAATCATACAGGTTATCGCGCTGGGTAAGCCAAAGGAGAAAGTCATTATTGAAGAAATTGATGGTGATGAAAGCATAAAATACTGGCGGGATGAAGATGAAAAACATCATGTTCCGAAAAGGAAACTGGATGATATCATATTAAAAAAAATGTAATATTTATTTTTTACTCTGTATGCTGGTCAGTCACAACCATTTCATTGTTAATCAGCTCATATGTTGTTATCTGAAGTAAGTTGTCTTTTGTAAAGGCTTTTACAACCTTTTTTACCAAAACAGGGGAGCCATTTTTGATCTTATAAAATTCGGTAACATATGAATTTTGGTCATTCTTTTTAAATGATACGATTTCCTTATCTGAAAAATCGACTTGTGGAGATGTAATTCGCTCATAATCAATATTCCTTTTAAACAGGCCTGTTTCAGGGACAAACAGGAAATACAGAAAAGGAAGAGATGACAATGAACTCCTGCTTACAACACGTAAATCGTTGTAATTATCAAAATTAACATCCTCCATAACAAATAAGATGTTTCCATTGATAATTGGGGTTAGTGTTTCTAAACTATCAATGACCTGAAGCGGTTTATTTTCTTCCAATTTAAAAATTTCAATTTTGTTAATGTTTAAAAAGTTTTCAGTTCCTTTACCTATAAAGTTTAGGGTATATTCATGAAGATTTGGACTCACCTTCACGATATATTCCCATTGATTGTTTTCTCCCTCATGTTTGGGTTGTTTTTTTTCCTGTACACGAAATACTGGCCGTGGTGAGGTTTTTTTATTTTCCTGCTCTTTTGTTGTATCCGGAGAAGCACATGAAATCACTATGGCCAGGGTAAGAAACAAATATAACTTCATCATATTTAAAATAGTTTACATGGTCAAAATATACGATTTTATTCAATAAAAACCAATTTTTATTCGAAACAGTTTAAATTTTGTTTATGAAATTTATTAAGGTGAATTTTTTGTTTACTTTTGATTTACAAATAATGTGATTTATTTGTTGAATCAGCCACAAGCAGATATTATGAAGACATCTTTTATGTTTTAAAACTCGTAAAAAATACTATGATAACAAAAAAGAAATTTGTTGTTCTGTCCGGAGCCGGTATGAGTGCTGAAAGTGGTATTTCAACTTTCAGAGGTGCCGGTGGATTATGGGAAAAATACAATGTAACCGAATTGGCCAGTCCTGAAGCATGGGCCAGAAGCCCTGAACTTGTTTTGCGATTTTATAATGAAAGACGAAAAAAGGTTATTGAAAGTGAACCGAATCAGGGTCACTATGGATTGGTTGACCTGGAAAAATACTTTCAAGTTCATATCATTACTCAGAATGTAGATGATCTTCACGAGAGGGCCGGAAGCAGTAACATCCTGCACCTGCATGGTGAAATACGGAAAGCCAAAAGTACCGGCGACCCAAATCTCATTTATCAGTTAGATGGCTGGGAGCTTAAATTAGGAGACACCTGTGAAAAAGGATACCAACTCAGACCGCATATTGTCTGGTTCGGAGAGTCTGTCGATGCCATTGAACCAGCAATAGATATGATTTCAGGTGCTGATATTGTTGCTGTCATTGGTACATCCCTGATGGTTTATCCGGCAGCAGGACTCATAGATTATGCTCCTTCACATGCAAAATTATTTCTGATTGATCCCGGAAAAGCTAACACATATCGTCAGATCGAGCATATAAAAGAAAATGCATCTAAAGGCGTTGCTATTTTAAAAGAGCGCCTCGTCAACAAATAAAACTCCGTGAAAACCGGAAAAGTATTACTGGAGAGCATCTAAAACCTTCGCTTCTTTAGTTGTTCCGCCGGAAAGGGCAATAGCGGCTTCAATAAGGGCTAAATGCGAATATCCTTGTGGAAAATTACCCAGCAATCTTTTCGAATCAAAATCAATATCTTCACTAAAAAGTCCGAGATGGTTCCCATAGCTGAGAACTTTATCGAACATATCCCGGGCTTCATCAACCTCGCCAATATGATACAAAGCGTTAATCATCCAAAAAGTACAAATGGTAAATGAAGAAGTGGGCTCACCAAAATCATCATCATTTTTATACCTGTATAGCAATCCGTTTTTAGAAAGGTCCTTTCTGATTGCATGCACTGTACTGATAAATCTGGGGTCTTTAGGATCAATAAATCCATAGTTGATCATGAGCAGGTTTGATGCATCCAGATCATCACTATTATAGGCCTGTGTAAATGCCTGCACTTTTTCATTCCAGGCATTTTCCAGGATGTTGTCTTTAATTTTGTCCCGAAGTTTTATCCAGCTTGTTTCATAATTGGTTTTTTTAAGAAGTTGCGCTATTTTCACTCCCCTGTCAAGTGCTACCCAACATAAAACTTTCGAGAAAGTAAAATGCTTTTTCTGGCTTCGCAACTCCCAAATTCCTTTATCCGGAATTCGCCAGTTGTTTTTTACCATTCTCACAACATTTCTTGTTATGGTCCAGAATTCCTCACTGTTCTCCAGCGAGGTTTCGTATATTTTAAAATGATCGTAGATAATATCGACAAGTACACCGTAAATATCATTCTGCTTTTGTTTGTATGCATCATTCCCAATCCTGACAGGTCTGGAATCCTCATAACCATTTAGATGAGGAAGAATACGTTCTGTCAGTTTTTTTTCACCTCTGATGCCATACATTATCTGTATTTTTTCATCCTTGTTTGGAATAACATTAATAATAAAATTAAGGTATCGTTTTGCAGCTTTAAAATGTCCGAGTTTAGTGAGTATGTTGATTATCATGGAAGCGTCCCGAATCCAGCAGAACCGGTAATCCCAGTTACGAACTTCACCAATCGATTCTGGCAATGATGTGGTTACAGCGGCAAGAATAGCGCCTGATTTCTGGTATGTTAACAATTTTAAAACAAGGGCGCTTCGTCGTATAATATCATTATATTTATTAAAGCTCATTGTTTTTTCGTCCCAGTTTAACCAATAGACCTTTGTCCGGGCATATAGAAGATAAGCTCTTTCAGTCGTCGGAAGGAGTAGTTTTTGGTTGTAACTTAACAGGAAAAAAGCATCGCCCTGCAATTTAATTTCTGATGATGACAATATCTTTTTATAATCAATACTTGAATAAAGGTATACTGATTCATACGAACCATTGATGTTATAACTTTTTATGAACTCATCATCAGAAATATTTGTGGTAGGATTTTGGGCATATGAGACTTTTGGATCATATTTTACTCTAAGATAAGGTATGCCTGAAACGTGGCGAACATACCGTATAAGATCGGGTGGACTGTAATAACTGCCTAATTCCGTTTTATAGCGGGGCATAAAATCAAGAACTTCAAAAATATTATTCCCTTTTTGGAATCTGGTAATCAGAATATTTGTGTTGAGTTCATATTTTTGTGACACCTGATATTTTTTATCAGTCATGAATGAGAATTCTCCGCCCCGCTCAGTATCAAGAATTTTGGCAAAGACGGAAGCTGAATCAAAATCGGGCAGGCATAGCCATTCTATCGAACCGGTATTTGAAACTAAAGCAGCGCTTTTACAATTTCCAATTACACCATAGTTTAGGTTGTTCATAAAACATATTTATATTTATTACTGTTCTTCTAATGGATATTGCTTGAATATTTATATATTCGATACAATTGTAATACTTTAAAGATGCCATTGTTTGAAGTTCGTTTTTTTGATACAAAAATAAAACAGCTTTTGGAATTTCATAATTTTTTTATATGCCGGTTACAAATTTTTCTTTCTGTTATCTTTCGATAACAAAAATCAGAAATAAACAATTTTGTTTTTGAATTATATATATGTATATTGTGAAAAATCAATATCCCAAAAATAAAAAACTAACATATGGAAAGATTAATCATCGTTTCAAACAGGTTACCACTTTCCCTGTCAAAAAAAGATGGAGAAATAGACATTAAACCCAGTATCGGTGGCCTGGCTACAGGTATGAAAACATTTTACAAATCGCATGACAGCATGTGGATTGGCTGGGCGGGTATTGATGAAAGTGACATCAACTCAAAAGAAAAGAAGTTTATTGAAGAATCCCTTGAAAAGGAAAAATGTGTTCCGATTTATATTAATAAAGAAGACATTGACGATTATTACTATGGATACAGTAATAAAACCGTATGGCCACTTTTTCATTATTTTATGCAAAATACGGTTTATGACGATACTTACTGGGATGCGTATGTTAAAGTAAATCAACTATTTGCTGATAAAATTCTGAGTTTGGTAAAAAAAGGAGATAACATCTGGGTTCATGACTATCATTTATTGCTTTTACCTCAGATGATCAGAAAAGAGATAAAAGAAGTGTCAATAGGTTTTTTTCTGCATATCCCGTTTCCTTCGTATGAGGTTTTCCGGATATTACCCTGGCGACGGGAAATACTGGAAGGCATGTTAGGCGCCGACCTGGTTGGTTTTCATACATTTGACTATGAACGCCACTTCATGAGTTGTGTTAGAAGATTGCTTGGGCTTGAAACCCATTTTAACATTATTTCAATGGACCAACGCAGTGTTAAAGTAGATAACTTTCCAATGGGAATTGATTATGACAGGTATCACAATGCTGCCCAGGAGCAAAAAAAACGTTCGGTGAAAGACCAGTCTCATGTACAAAAAGAGATTGATAAATATTTTCTTATGTCAGCAGACAGGAAACTGATTCTGTCTATTGACAGGATGGACTATTCGAAAGGGATACCAAACCGGTTGATGGCCTATGAATATTTCCTGGAGCATTACCCTGAATTCCGTGAAAAAGTGACACTGATAATGCTGACTGTACCTTCCAGGGCCAATATTGAAGAATACCAGATAATAAAAAGCGAAGTAGATGAACTTGTCGGTTCAATCAACGGGAAATACGGAACGATAAACTGGGTGCCTATCTGGTATTTCTACAGGTCAATGCCATTCGAAGATTTAATTTCCCTGTATAATTCCTGTGATATTGGACTCATAACACCGGTAAGAGACGGAATGAATCTGGTATCAAAGGAATATATTGCCTGCAAAACCGACGGTAAAGGGGTACTGATACTCAGTGAAATGGCAGGGGCCTCAAAAGAGTTAACCGAGTGTCTGATTATCAATCCGAATAATACAAAAGAAGTTGCAGATGCTATTGCACATGCTATTAACATCCCTGTTGAAGAACAAATTGAAATTAATAGAACCCTCCAGCAACGTTTGAAACGTTATGATATCATCAAATGGGCCAATGATTTTATGCTTGCACTCACAAAAATCAAAAAACTGCAGCAGGAACGATTATTTAAAAAACTGACATCTCAGGTTTCAGGTGAGATTGTTAAGAATTACAAAGCTGCTGAAAAACGAATTCTTTTTCTTGACTATGACGGAACCATGGTCAATTACAAAAAAAACCCACAAGATGCCGGGCCTGACAAGGAATTGATGAAAACCCTGAAAAAGATAAGCGACGATAAAAATAATGAATTGGTTATCATCAGCGGCAGGGACAGAGATACCATTTTCAACTGGTTTAAAGACCTGCATGCAGTCTTATGTGTTGAACATGGTGTATGGACAAAAAGACAGGGGCAGGACTGGGAAATTCTCGACCGGCTTGATACCAGCTGGAAGGAACAAATAAAACCCGCTCTTGAATTCTATGTTGACAGAACCCCGGGCACTTTTATTGAAGAGAAGAACTATTCACTGGTCTGGCACTACAGGAAGGCAGACCCCGACCTCGGTTTACTCAGGGCTATTGAGTTAAAGGAGGAACTCATTGACCTGGTCTCAAACCTAAACCTTGAAATCCTGGAAGGCAATAAAGTCATTGAAATTAAATCTGTTGGTGTAAATAAAGGTGTTGCGGCGCTGCGAATTATTGGCAACATGAAATTTGACTTTATTTTTGCTACCGGCGATGACTGGACTGATGAATATATGTTTGAGCTCTTACCACAAAAATCCCATACGATTAAGGTAGGTATAAAAAACACCCAGGCAAAATACAATGCCGAGTCGGTCACAGATGTACGAAATCTGTTGAAACAATTTTAAAGGCAGAACCCAGGAATGTTTAAAAAGCCCCGCTTTTGAAACGGGGCTTTGTTTTTAAAAAAAAGCACATGTGTTATTTGCCTGTAAAAAATGGAACTAATATCAGAATTTTCCTAACTTTAGAGTAAGTCCAAAAGACAACCCGTTCAAGACATCATTGGGAACAAGTTTTTCATTGGTTATATCACTCCTCAGTTTGACATCACTTGTATACCTGTAATACGCGCCAAAGCATAACCTGATGTAGCGAACCATATTTAACTCAACCTCAACACCAGGTTCAAACAGAAAGAATGCATCAGAGTCTTCAACATTATCATCCCAGACATCATTGTCCCAATCATCATCATCCTGGTAAAAATCCCTGGTATAACCAACGCCTCCTGCGCCAAACATAATAGGCACGGAAATATGAACCGGATATTTGGCGCCAATAATCGGTTCAATATAAAAACCGCCATAACCACCGGCCAGGTTATAATCATCACCAAGAACGGAATTATAGGCTGATTCATTAAAGAAACCATATCCGCCAACTCCAAAGGCAATATTATGTCCAAATACACCGCCAAGTCTTCCGCCTATCATCATGCCGTCTTTGTTATCAAGCTCATTATAATTGACGGTAAAGGCGAGATATCCGCCAACACTGCCAGAATTACCAAAAAGTGTACTAATCTCATCATCAGGATCATCATTGCCAAATACAGTATCTTCATAATCCTGGGCATACATGCAGGCAGTCATAAACATGGCTGCCAAAAACATACTTACTATTTTCATATCTGTAAACAATTTAATTTATAAACTTAAAACATTCAAAACTTATATGTTATCTAAAATATATAACGCAATGCAACAGAAACAGAGGAATTGAAACGTATAAACGGGTTAAACACACCGATACCGACTTCCGGAATAAAATCCGCACTAATAGTCAGGGGATAATCATCAAATTTATATTCCATACCCAACATTCCGTTCAGTCCGGCCTGAAAAAAACTTCTACTGTTATTATCTTTGCAAGGAAAAAAAAGAAAACCATGACCATGCTTCGAACCTATTCCCATATGGCCACCATATCCATAATACAATTCAAATTTTTCAGGGAGGTCCGCAGCGGGTGAATATTTTTGATGTACCCGGAAAACATATAACTGAGCTTTACTAAAGCCCAAAGAGGCGATTCCTTCCCAGGCATGTCCCTCTCTCAAAAATTTTTTATAAGTAATACCTGAAATACCCATAGCCCGGGCGCCGACAGAACGGTAATATGCCTGCGAATATCCTGCCATTGCTATCTGAATCAAACAAATAAATATAATATATCTCTTCATAATATAATACAATTATCCGGTTTCTGAGCAAAAATTATTTATGATATATATTAATAACTCCCTCTTCTGCATTAACCCTCACTTTTGATTTTGCCTGGCCCTTACCGATTGTGCCATACGTCAGGAACCTTGTTTTGTCTTCCTCCAGTTGTTGCTCCCGGAGGTTTGAAATTTCTTTCGGAAAATGCAGTGTTTTTTCCGTATGGTTTATATCAACATTGTAGGAAGAATTGCGTTCAAAAAAGAGATTGACATCAGAATATCGCGCATCAATATTAATAAATGAAAAATCTTTTGAAATATATTCAAGGTTCACATCACCGTATTTTGTGTTAATGCTTATTTCATCAATTAACTTGTAACACCAGATATCAGTGAAGTATGTCTCTCCATACAAAAAGTTTATATTGCTGATATGATATTTGTCGCTTCTTGAATTCATTTTTATCATGTCAACATGCTCAATAGCTAATTTTGATGATTTGCTGTTTATGGTTAATTGGTCTGCTTTGTTAATATTGATGTCTGAATAGTAAACAGTTAGTCTACCATTTGAAATTAAATTGACATCAGCATTATTACAAAATTTCAAATCAATTTCAGTATTTCCTTTGAGATTATTGGCTTTAAAATCTCCATTAGAAACTTTGAGATTCAAATCACCTTTGATATCATCTACATACACATCGCCATATTTATTATCAATCCGGAGATCAACATATGAAGGGATTAAAATAGTATAATCAATTTTCAATTGGCTGTCTGATGACAGGAAAGACCTGGCAAGTTTCTTTAAATCCGAAATAAAACCGCTTCTTTCACTCCCAATAATTGTTTTTGCCGAGATATAATGAGAAGTTTCAGTAAAATCGAAATCGATATCTTCAATCATGGAATACAACCTGCTCATATCGCTTGAACGTGCAGAAAGCTCTATTTCAAATTGTACTGAATCTTTTTCCCATTCCACGATATGTATTTTCCCGTATTTGTTGGTGATATCAATGGTTGTAGATGCGTTCACTTTATATTTTCGTGTAATCGTCTGATTATCCGAATAAGACTGGCCAAATGTCACGGTATATGACAACCAGCAAAAAAGAGTAATCATAATCTTACCCTTATAAATCATACTCCTTTGTTTCATACTTTTTGTTTTTTTCTTCATCTCTTTCTCTTTCTTTTTCTTTATATTGCTTTAGTTGAAACAGTAGTTCTTCCAGAATCTGAAGTTTGATACGATAATTTTGAATCATGGCATCAATCACTTCTTCATTTGCGACATTGTCTTTCAGGTCATCTTTCAAATCAGCATAGATACTGTCAAGTTCAGATAAATCATGCTCAAGCTGTGTTTCAAGCCCGGGATGCCTTTTGGCCAGTTTTTTAAACTCTGCCAAACGACTATTTACCTGTGATGTATAATATATTTCAGCTTCAATCAACTCGGGTATTTCAGGTGTCATTCTCTCCTGTCTGTTATCAGCAACCGGTTTACCATCATTACGGTGCAAATATTCCTGTAGGGCAAACGAAATCATAAAGATCACAATGACAGCTGCAGCCTGCCAGATCACTTTTTCCCAATTTAACCGCCTGACTTTCGTTTTGGGTTTATTTTGGACGATTCGATCCCATACTTCGGTCGAAGGTTCAAACACATCAAATTCATCCCGGTGATTGTCTATGTATTGTTCTAATGTATCTTTTTCCATTTCCGTTTTTTTTTGAACTAAACAAGTATATTATATCTGAACTTTGATGAACTTTTTTCAATAAGCATTTCTTTAATTTTCTGTTTGGCTCTCATATACTGTGATTTAGATGTTGATTCTGAGATGCCGAGTATTTGTGATATTTCTGTATGGTCATATCCTTCAAAAGAATATAAAGTAAAAACAAGCCTGTAACCATCTGAAAGTTTTGATACTGCCTGCCGGATTTTTTGTACACTCAACTGAAGTTCTCCTTCATCAACCTTTTCTTCCTCAATACTATCATAGCTAATCATATCTTCATGAAGCATCAATTCAGCTTTTTTTGATTTTAAGGCATTGATGCATCTGTTGATAACAATCCGCTTTAACCAGGCTCCAAAAGATGATTCATACCTGAATTTTTCAAGATTTCTGAATGCGTCCGTGAATGCTTCCTGTAAAACATCTTCAGCTTCTTCAACACTGTTCATCATCCGGCAGCAGATATTAAACATCGCTTTGGAATAAAGTTTATAAAGCTTAAATTGGGATTTTGCACTTCCCTGCTTGCATTCTTCAATAATATCTTTATGTATATCTGAATACGTACCAGCCAATTTTTTATCTGTTTTATTTTTATATTAAAGACAATACCTTTTTAACCGGGTTGCATATTTCCAGGAAAAAACATCTGCAAAATCAAATTTACAATTCGATTTTTTTCTGTTTTAAGAGTTATAATATTTAGAAACAAAAATAATTAATTGTTCGTTCATTATTTCCACAGAACGGGTTGAATTTATGGCATAATATTCGTATTTAATGATAAAAAAAGAAACAATATGCGCCTGGTATACCTCTTCATAATTATTTTATTGCCTATTTCTGTGTTCATTGGCGATCAACACGCCTGTGGGCAAAACACGACTGATTCTGTTGAGACATCATGCGATTTTGACCGATTTACAGATACTCTTGATTTTTATGATTTAGACTTTTCATTGATAAATCATATTATTTTTCACCTGACCAATGAGGTGCGAAAAGAATACGGACTTTCACAACTGAAATATAACAAACATCTACAAACAGCTGCTGCCAACCACTCAAAATTAATGGCAGGTATGTCTTTTTTTTCTCATACAAATCCCTATGATTTTACAAGAAAAACGGCCTCAGACCGGGCTGCGCTGGCCGGGATAACCAACCCCATTGTTTCGGAAAATCTGGCGCTTAATTACATCCGTTCAAAAGATACATATTTCATGGTTGGTAAGAGAATCATTGAGCAATGGATGGCTTCTCCACCGCACCGCCAAAATATTCTCACCGCTGAGGCAGTACAAATTGGATGTGGCTGTTATGTGAGAAGAAACAGTATATATGCCACACAGCTTTTTCAATTGTTTGAACAAGTAGCAGTGGTGGAAAATCCGGATGAGAATATCGTGGTAACAAATTATCTCGATGCCGGAATAATAGAAAAGTACAGGAATAATACGGAGGACACAGTAAGAACAGCAAGATATACGCCAGTTATTGACAATAAGGCTATAAATAAAAAAGACCCAAAATTCTCTCACGACAAATCAAATCACCAGTATTTTCTCATTGTCGGTAGTTTTGATTCACATGAAAATGCTAAAAACTACGTTAGAACCCTTAAAAAGAGAAATTTTCGGCATTCAGATATACTGCCAGGTTCATCGTATCACAGGGTTTCACTATGTTCGTTTCATGCAGGTGAAGAAGCCCGGGCAAAAAAGGCAGAATTAAAAACAACATTTCCAGGTATCTGGATTTTGACAAATCCCGCTATAGATTACAAATAATTTTTATTCATCTGATTTTAATGGGGTCACTTCAAGCCTTTACATCAAAACTTGCCTAATTTTATATTGATTCCCAAAGAAAGTCCATTGAAAACAGATTTTTTTGTCAAAGGTACGTATTCTCCGGTTATATCGCTATATCCTTTTAGGTTGACATTTGTACTAAGCCTGTAACTTGTATAGAAGGCAATCCTGAGAAATGACAAAACATTGAATTCTAATTCTATTGAGGGCTCTATGAGTAAAAACAAATCGGAATCAACAGTATAAGTAGACCAATAATAATCCCTGCCGGTAAATTCATAATAGTCACAGGCATAAAAAATCCCGCCGGCACCAAAAAAGACCGGAGTTGATACATGAAATCCGGAATACGGAAAATAGAGTTTTTCTAAATAGATACCTCCATAAGCGCCTTCGAGGTTATATTCATACTCATAAACATTTCCCAGGGTTGGATTAGGTTCGGAAGAATTAATGAATCCTGTTGCAAACAGACCAAAGACAAAACTTCTGTTAGATATCCATCCACCTCTGAAATGTAACATGGCTGCATCATTCTGATTAATAGCAGAATATCCGAATCCAAGAGCAGCATAGCCGCCTGTTATGTCGCCGCTTTCAAAAATGCTTTGTATCTCTAATTCAGCTACTTGCGAAGATTCAGTTTGTCCGTATAGTTGAGTAATATATATGATAAAAAAAAGATGTAAAATAATCAGGAGCTTCATCATTGTTTGTTTTAGGTATTATTAAAATACTACTCCTGATAACCAAAATTCCTGCCATGATTGTATTTATTTGCTGATCGGGCATGACATAACTATAAAAACGAAATAAAGTACTTACTTGCAGTTTGTTATGGTTTTAAAAAACGTAAGTTATGCCCAGTCGAAGTATAGAAGAAAAATGAATCAGGCGTATTTTACCTTACTGCCTTGTGCTGGTTTTGACAAATTTTCCGTTTTTATAGAAATTTTCCATCAGTAATTTGCCCTCAGGCGTATATCGTCTTTCAGGACCGTGTTTTTGTCCATTTTTGTATTTCACTTCATATGCCACCTGGCCGTTTGGATGCCAGAATTTCCATTTGCCGTGTTTATAATCCATTTTATATGGCATTTGCTTGACGAGTTTTCCTGAATCATCCCAAACAAGCCATTTTTTGTTTTTTTTGCCGTCAACATAATGCTCAATCCTGATTTTTACCCCAAAACGGTTATAATATTCCCAGGTGCCAGTCCTGCGACCTTTGTTATAATTTCCCTGAACAATGGCATTCCCGTTTTCTGAATATTCCTCATAAGCGCCATCGAGAATACCATTCGTATAGACCTCTTTTTTTCTTAATTTGCCATTTTCATGCCAGTACAAACATTCATCATCTTTTAGCCCCTTATTGTATTGAATATCATATTTTTTTTGACCGTTATCATACCATTCCACCCATTGCTTGTCCATTTGACCATTATCAAAAGAGCCGGTCATTTGTGTCCTGCCATCCTGAAAATATTGCTCCCATTTGCCTACTTCTTCTCCATCAACGAATTTTCCTTTATGAAATACAGAGCCGTCCTCATAATACACCTCCCATGGACCATGCTTTTTGTCATTTTTAAACAATCCCTGCTTCCAGATTTCGTTGCGACCATACCACCATTCCCATTTTCCTTCCATTTTTCCCATCTCGTAATATCCTTCATTGCCTTTCTCACCGTCACCCTGCCAGTAGGTCCAGAGGCCGTGCATGGTGTCATTTTTGAAATGTCCGGTTATGTCAGGCGTTCCGTCATCGTTCCACCATTTTGCTTCTCCCTGTTTGAGACCATGTTCAAATGATATTTCCGCTTCTTTTTGCCCGCTCGGGAATGTCCTGACATGAAGCCCTTCCTGGAGTCCGTTTTTATAATGACCGGTGTGTTTCAATGTGCCATCTTCATGCCAGAACTTCCATTCTCCTTCTTTTTTTCCATTTTTTAACAGTCCTTCCATGCTTTTTTGCCCGTTCGGATACCAGCTTATGTTCATACCATTCTCGTAATTTATCAGGCTTTCTTTTGATCCATCAGGATAATAGGTATACCATTCGCCGATTCTTTCGCCAAGAGCATAGTTCCCGCGGGCTTTTAATTTCCCGTCTTCATGATAAAACTCCCAGGTTGAATCTCTTTTGCCCTCAATAATGTTTCCGATTTCCTTTAGCTGGTCGTTCGGATAATATTCAAAATAAGCGCCGTCTCCGTCAATAACCAGGTGTTCACGGTCTTCGTTCCAAAAGTTAAGAAGCCTGGCTTCATCGTTACCCGTATAAAATTCCTCTTTGTAGAGACTGCCGTCTTTCAGATAATACCTCCACAGGCTGTCTTTTTGGTCCTGCTTATAATGTCCTTTGACATGTACTTCGCCATTGTCATAAAAAATTGAAACAGGTCCGTTCTTAACACCTTTTCTCAGGGTTGTTATATCCTGTACTGTACCATCGGTGTAATAATTTTTTAATTCTCCGTGAATAAGGCCACCTCTGAATTCGGCTTCATATGATAATACCCCGTCTTTATTATAAAATTTCCATAAACCATCCTGCGCCCCGTCAATAAGATTTCCTTCACTTTTTTTATTTCCGTTTTCCCAGTAATTAATTTCATCCTTTACAGGCACAATCACTTTTTTTTGTGAAAAAGATTTGTCCGGACAGATAAAGATGATGAATAGAAGCAAAAATGTAACAGAATGTGTTTTCCTCATTATATGAATATTTATTTTTTTTCTCTTTAAAAAGGGAAAAATCGGATTTTATTGTATAGGAATGGGGCATTTTATCATTTATCACTTAACACTTTTTAACCAAGTAATGAATGGATAATAATTTAGAATTTTAGCAACCAGACATTTTTATGCCTCATGGCAGATACCTGTGGGATAAACAGATTCCTCTCTGGGGTCGGAATGACCATGCCAGCGGTTGAATTTATAGGATGAAGGATGAGGAAAGCGGCGCTTTCCTCATCCTTCATCCTTCATCCTTAAATCGAAAAGCCTCTGTCATTTGGGCCGTTGGGAGGAATCTCGTACAAAAAAAAATCATATTGAGAAAAAATTTTAACTACTTTAACATATTTTTGAAAAATGCCAAAATTTTATTTACAACAACGCTGGCAGGTCTGTCGACGCAGCCTGGTTAAATGAGGGGATATGGAACAATTGACCAGCCAAAGTCTGAAAGAATTGGCAGCGTCAGGTTAAGATGAAACACTTACCCATACCCAAAACCGAACTGAAAGAAAAAATTGATGACAATTGTTTGTATAGTAAAGAAATGAGTATATTATAATACGCCGCGATACGCATCTCGATCAGTTGATTGATAAACTTGAAGAACCGC
>CAZVTW010000096.1:0-14978 GCA_964629805.1 uncultured Bacteroidales bacterium
AAAAGAAGAGTACTCTAAAATAAAAAGAAAAAAGCCCCGACAAAAAAATGACCCGGAATTTGATGTTAAGGAACGATTAGATAATAAGGTATAACGAAGTTATTTTGGATTTTAACAAGGTAAAAAATCTGCGCATAGCAGCGTTCTGTAATAATTTTTTAACGCAGTTAAAATTCAAAAGAACGAGTTAAAGTTTATAAGTTATTGTCTATTCGTTCCTTAGTAGAGGAATAAAAAACTTTAAGATATTTAACCTTATTAACCTCATTCTAAGAAAAAATATGAACAAAAAAAATCGAAAATATATCGATTTACGACACCCGACGTTGAGGGTTTTTCAACCGGAGTTAACTGTCTGTTAATGAGGGTTTAAAAATTCTCAACAACGCAGAGTTTGGCGACAAATGGACTTTTAGGAGGGACTCATAAATGAACAACGAAAAACAACATACAGAAAACAAAAAAAATATGGCGTGATGAGTACATATAAAACAACAATAGACAATGACAAATGGAAAAAAGTCTCCGGTGAAGAATTAGCTAAAGTAAATTTATCTAAAGATGAATTTCATGGTAAATGGAATTATAAAATATGCCCAAATAAATAACCGAAAATGGCATGTTATTTTTTCTATATCCCCTAAATTATATCTTTACAATTATGATTCTTGTTTTTGGAGGCACAACCGAAGGAAAAAATTCTGCTGTTTTGCTTGACTTTTTAAGTGAACCGTATTTTTATTCTACAAAAAATAAATCTGGGTTAGAAATACAAGGAAGTCAACTGCACGGAGCCAAAACTGCTGATGAAATTTCGGAATTTTGTCAAAATAAAAGCATAAAGCTGATTATTGATGCTGCACACCCTTTTGCCAAAGAATTGCACAAAAATATATATAACGTAGCCGAAAAGTTAAATATTACCACCATTCGGTTTGAAAGAACCTACCCGAAATTAGACAGATATGAAAATATCCGGCGCTTCCCGTCGTTTCAAGAAATGATTGCCGAAATACATTCCGACAACTTTAAAAATATATTATGTCTTACCGGCGTTCAGACGATTCCCTTTTTTGGGAAAATAATAAAAACAAAGAATTGTTATTTTCGGGTTCTTGATTCGCAAAAAAGCCTGCAATTAGCAAGACAATATAAGATGAAAGATGAATTCATAATTCCTTCGAAACCAAATGAAAGTGTTGATAAACTGGTTCAACTGATTAAGAGCAAAAAAGCTGATGTAATTTTAACAAAAGAAAGCGGTACGTCCGGATTCTTTATGAGCAAGGTGAAGGCTTCTTGCAAATCAAACCTGCCATTATGGGTAGTTCAACGTCCCAAACTGCCACCTTTTGATTATACGGTTGATTCGAAAAAATCCTTACTGCAAACATTTTATACCGTACGCAAACAATTAAAAAAAACTGACGATGCACTCAGGTATGGATATACAACAGGTACATGCGTTACTGCTGCGGCAAAAGCTTGTTTCATTGCCCTGATGGAAAAGAAATTTCCTGAACAGGTTTGTGTTCAAATTCCTGATGGAGAAATGGCTTGTTTTTTAGTATTTCCAGAAAGTTTAGAAGGGGCAGGTGCATCATGTGTTGTTATAAAAGATGCCGGGGATGACCCGGATATAACCCATGCAAAAGAAATTGGGTGTGAATTATGTATTACAGAAAAAGCCGGCATACGTTTCGTAAGAGGAAAAGGAATTGGAATGGTAACAATGCCGGGTTTACAGGTAAAAAAAGGAGAACCTGCCATAAACCCGGTTCCCCGGCAAATGATTTCATCCATGCTACATGAGTTATCCGGTTTTTATGAAACAGAACATGGATTTGATGTAAAACCTTTTGTACCCGAAGGGGAGCATTTGGCCAAACAAACTTTTAATCCGCGTGTAGGGGTTATCGGAGGCATTTCTGTCATTGGAACATCCGGCAGGGTGGTGCCATATTCGAGCCAGGCATTTTTATCATCCGTTAAAAGCCAGTTATCCGTTGCCCGGGAATCCGGAATGAATGAAGTGATACTAACTTCGGGAAAACGAAGTGAGAATATTTTAAAACCTTTTAACAAACATTTGCCCGAAATTGCATTTATTCATTACGGGAACCTGATTGGGGAAACCCTTCAAATGGCCATTAAGAAGAATTTCCAAAAAATTACACTTGGGGTAATGTTTGGGAAAGCAATAAAACTGGCAGAAGGATATATGGATACGCACAGCAAAAATAGTGCATTTAATCCCGGGTTTGCTGCCGGCATTGCAAAAGAATGCGGTTATCCGGAACCTACGGTAAATAAAATTCAGGAACTTAAGCTGGCCAATGCAATACGCGATTTAATTCCGTTTTCACAAACCCAGCCTTTTTATAACGAAATAGCAAAAAGATGTTTTTCTCAAACTAAAACGGTTGTAAAAGAGAAGGCAAAACTTTCATTTTTTCTTATTTTTGATAATGGTTATGGTATTCAAATATCGTAGCTGTTTAGGTGTATTTTTTATCCCAAAGATTTACTTCTTAATTTTTGTTAATCAGATTAGATTAATTAATTTTGCACCGATTTTTGGTGATTCTGTCTGAGTACTTCAGACAGGATAAAAGGGAATCCGGTGATTTATCAGGATGATATCAGGATAGAAATTCCGGAGCTGTACCCGCAGCTGTAGGCCCCGCTAAATTGTTTTGTTCTGCAATACCACTATCGTAAAATGGACAGATGGGAAGGTTAACAAAACAGGGGTAAGCCAGAAAACCTGCCAAAATAAACTCTGTGACATTCTGCTTCCGGGTATGGGGCTAATGTGATAATTCAAAGGGTATTAAACGTAAAAATATTTAAAGAATTATTATTATATCCGGCACAGCAGATTGCGATAAAATCTGAAAGCTATTATTGAATCTATGCGTATCTTTTTTTTAGCAGTAATTTGTTGCACAATATTTTCAATTCAATCTGTTTTTGCTCAAAATTTCAATTTACAGGGTGTTGTAACAGAGAAAATTTCTGGTAACCCAGTCTATAATGCGCATGTTTATTTCAAGGGTACAACAATAGGTACAGCTACAGATAGAGGGGGGCATTTCTGTTTGAAAAACATAAAATCAGGGATTTATCAGCTAGTTATTTCAAAATTAGGGTATAACAGAGTTTCAGAGAAAATTGATTTAAAAAAGAATTTTATTGACCTACAATATAAGATAAGTATTTCAGACAGTTCCCTGGATGAAATTGTTGTAACAGGCACCTCCACCCCGCACCATATAAAAAATGCCCCGGTCCAAACAGAATTGATTAGCAAACGACAGATAGAACAAACGGCACCTTCTGACTTTACAGAACTAATGTTAAATATCAGTCCTTCATTTGATTTTACACCCCGTTCCATGGGGCCTTTTATGCGGCTGAATGGTTTAAGCAACGATTACATTCTTTTTTTGATAGATGGAAAAAGAATGTATGGCGACATTGGAGGGCAAACAGACCTGAACCGCATTAACCCTGAGAATGTGCAGAAAATTGAAATTGTTAAAGGTGCCTCTTCGGCACTTTACGGCTCTGAAGCCATTGCAGGGGTAATTAATATTATTACCCGACAACCCCGCCAAAAAGTATACCTGTCCAATAATACACGTGTTGGCGGTTATGGCGAATGGATACAAAACAACAAACTGAGCATTAACCTGGGCAAATTTTCAAGCCATACATCTTTTGACCGGAAACAAACAGATGGCTGGCAGTTAAATAAATATGAATTAAATGATGAAAAATTGGTTGAAACCGACGAAAAGGCCGTGGATGAATCATCTGATTATACTATAAACCAGAAATTGACCTATACACCTATGCAAAACCTTAGCATATACCTGCAGGGTTCTAAATATGAGCGCGATGTAAAAAAACCTAAAAGTGTTCGTAATTATGGGTTTTTCTACGATAATTTTACCTATGCCGGCGGGGCAAAATACCTTTTAAAAAAGGGCAATTACATCAAGGCAGACTGGCATTCGGATAATTTCAGGTATTACTATAAATACAATCAGCAGCATGGCGATTATGCTAATGGGGACAAAATAATACAAACAGAGCAACTTCGGGATGCGTTTAACATAAAAAGCATGGTTGGTATATCTCATGCCCATCTAATTATTGCCGGCGTCGATTATGTGAATGAAGAACTGGAATCAGCCGGAAGGTTAGAAGGTGAAAAAGCCTCAGCTTACACCAATGCTGTTTTTGTGCAGGATGAAATAAAATTGCTGACGGATTTTACCCTGGTAGCCGGGGTACGTTTTGTAAACCATAAAGAATTTGGTAATGCCTTTACCCCAAAATTAGCTGCTTTATATAAATTAAACAATGTTAATCTCAGGGCAACGTATGCAAGGGGTTTTAAAGCCCCAACACTAAAAGAGCTTTATTACAGATACCATTATCAAAGATTTAACACGCTTTATTTGGGCAACCCAAGCCTTAATCCCCAGACATCCGATTATTATTCGGCTTCTGTTGAATACCATTCAGAGAGATTTTCGGCAAGCATCTCTGTATATCAAAACAGGGTAAACGACCTTATCGACTACCAGACTGTTGAAACAGCTCCTGAAGATACGGCAACGGGAATATCCCGTACCCGTCAACACTATAATATTTCTAAAGCACAAACCACTGGTGCAGACATGCTTTTTAATGCAGAAATAGGCAGAGGTTTTACATTAGGCGGGGGATATAGTTTTGTTGATGCCAAAAACCTTACCGATGATATCCGACTGGAAAATGTGGCGCAAAATTATGGAAATATTCGTTTGGGATATCATCATAATTGGAACAAGTATCATTTAAGTGCGGTTTTAAACGGCCGGTTTCAGGATGAAAAGTTTTTTGAAGACGAAAGAAATGCCAAAGCATACAACATTTGGAAGCTAACCACCACACATTGTTTTGACATACAAGGCCCCTTTGACTTAACAGTGGTTGCCGGTATAAATAATATTTTAGATTACGTAGATGATAGCCTGTATGGCTCACACTACGGAACAATTAATCCGGGTCGTACTTTTTTTACGGGACTGAATATTGAATTTGCGCGGTAATATGAATAAAAACAAGATATGATAATAAATTAAATTAAAATAATCTTATGAGAATAATAAAACATATAACATTACTATTGTTATTCCTGATAATATTGATATTCAATGGTATGACGCAAAATGGAAACCAATCAAAAACCGGCATTTTATTGGTCACCTTTGGAACCAGTTATGAAGATGCCGGTGTAGCCTTTAAAAACATCGAAGAAGAATTAAAAAAAAGTTTTCCGGGTATGGAAGTACGTTGGGCATACACTTCCAATATTATCCGAAAAAAGCTTAAAAAAGAGGGAAAGCATATCGATTCTCCTGCTGAAGCCCTGACTAAAATGGCTGCTGACGGATATACGCATATTGCTGTTCAATCCTTGCACATAATACCCGGAGAAGAATATGAAAACCTGGAAAAAACAGTTGTGGCTTTTAAGCACATGCCAAAAAATGCCAAAAATGTTGTTCTTGGTTCTCCACTTCTTTATCATGCAGAAGATATAAAAAGTACTGTGGATGCAATTTCAGACATATTGCCATTAAACATTAAAAAAGATGAAGCACTTCTCATGATGGGGCATGGCACACACCATCCGGCCAATGTTTATTATGCAGGTACACAACATTACCTGTTGCAAAAATCACAAAATCATTTTTTAGCTACCGTCGAAGGTTCTCCTGAATTAAAGGATGTTCTTCCAAAACTGGTAAAACAGCAAATAAAAAAAGTCTGGCTCATGCCTTTCATGTCTGTTGCGGGTGACCATGCCCAAAACGACATGGCCGGTGATGAACCGGAGAGTTGGAAATCGCAGTTGGAAGCCAGGGGTTACAAGGTTGAAATAATCATGAAAGGGTTGGCTGAATATGATGATATAGTGGCTATTTGGATAACTCATTTAAAAGAAATAATGAATGAATTGGAAAATTAGTTTGCATATAGTTGTTGTTCTAATAACAGTTTTATTTTCATGCACCCCTTCGGCAAATAAAAAAACCGAAAAAGAAAATGCTGATACATTACAACTAAAATATGCCAGGGGATTTGAGATAACCTCTAATGATAATCATAAAATACTGAAAATTTTTGGTGTTGGAGATGACAGTACACATTATGATGTTTTTAAATTGGTTAAACAAACCGATAGCACTGCAATAAAAGAAAAAGGTGTTATCCCGGTTCCCTGCAAGCGCATTATATGCCTTTCTTCAACACAACTAACCTATTTTTTTGCCCTGGACAATATCAAAAACATTGTAGCCATTAACAGCAGTCGCCATTTGGCACATCAGCAAATGAATGCGCGTGTAAAAAGCGGGCTTGTTAAAAAAGTTGGCAAAGAGGGGCTTTTTAATACCGAACTCATTGCCAGCCTTAATCCGGATGTTATTTTTACATCCCCCTTTAAACGTGGTGGATTCGATATGCTAAAAAGCTTGGGCTTTCCGTTGGTGCCAATGGCTGCTTATGAAGAGGAAACACCACTGGGCCGTGCGGAATGGGTCAAGATGATGGCTGCATTTACAGGACAGGAACAAAAAGCTGATTCGATATTTGAAAACATCGCCGGCAGATATAATGAATTGAAGAAACTTACTGAAAATGTCGAATATAAGCCAACTATTTTCTCAGGGAAATTACGTTCAGGTACCTGGTATGTGCCCGGTGGAGAAAGTTTTTACGCGCAATATTTTAATGATGCCGGAGCTGATTATGTAATTAAGGACCAGGAAAAAGCAGCTTACCCGCTCGATTTTGAATCAATGTACCTTAAAGCTGCCCATGCTGATGTTTGGCGGCTTTTATTAACAAACCCTGCCGGATACGACAAAAAGGCAATGCTTGAAGACGACCCCAGGTATGGCGACTTTAAAGCTTTTAAATCAGGAAAAATTATTGCATGCAATATCCGTGTAAAGCCTTATTACGAACAAAATGCCATGAAACCTGATGTGATATTGGCAGATTATATCCATTTTTTGCATCCTGAATTATTGCCTGACCACAAACCTGAGTTTTATGAGCTTTTGGAATAGCCTTTAAGGAACGATTAGACAATAAGCTATAAAGGTTTAACGAAGTTATTTTTGATTTTAACAAGGCAAAAAATCTGCGCATAGCAGCGTTTTGTAATTGTTAAGTTTTACAAGATTTTTTATTGCAAAAATGGTTTACAAATTGAGAATTGCCCGCAACATATCAACAACACTGGTTATACAAGGCATTATAATCAGCCTGGTTTTATTGTTTTTACTTAACCTGGCACTGGGTTCGGTGCATATTCCTTTTAATAAAGTGATTAACATATTATTGGGTAATGAATCCGAAGTTATCTGGAAAAACATTGTGCTTCGTACACGCCTGCCCCAGACACTGGTGGCTCTGAGTGCAGGTATGGCACTGGGAGTTGCCGGATTATTAATGCAAACGCTATTCAGAAACCCCCTTGCCGGGCCTTCTGTACTGGGTATTTCATCGGGTGCAAGTTTAGGGGTTGCTTTTGTTATTTTAGTTGCCGGACAAATATTCAGGGTTACTTTCTCCCGCTTTGGCATTTGGGGCGATATGGCTATTATCGTTGCCTCACTGGGAGGTGCATTGGCTGTTTTGGCGCTGATACTTTTTATATCCCGCAAGGTAGGGGGCACCTTAAGCGTATTGATTATGGGGGTAATGATTGGATACTTATCCAATTCCCTCGTTGGTGTGCTCAAATTTTACAGCCTGGAGCAGGATGTACATAATTACGTAATATGGGGCCTTGGCAGTTTTGGCCGGTTATCAATGCAAAAAGCATTGATATTTGCGCTTATTGCGGTTCCTGTTTCGTTGCTTTGCCTGCTGCTAAGCAAATCGCTAAATTTATTGGCATTAGGCGATAATTACGCCCGCAATTTGGGTTTACGGATAAGCCGTGCCCGGTTTATCATTATTTTTACCGCAGGAATTTTAACAGCATTTGTTACAGCATTTTGCGGTCCTATTGTTTTTATTGGACTGGCTGTTCCGCATTTGGCAAAAATGATTTCAGGAACATCCAACCATACAACACTTATTTTAAGCGCATGTATTATTGGAGGGGCAACCGCTTTGTTATGTAATCTTGTTGCCCGGTTGCCCGGTATGGACAGTGAACTGCCAATAAATTCCGTTACAGCATTTGTTGGCGCTCCGGTTGTAATTTCTGTTATCTGGAAACGCCGCAGGGAAAATATATTGGATAAATAATGAAAAAAAAACAACATATAAAAATTGAGAATTTAACCATAGGCTACCGGCAACGGAATAACGATAAGGTTGTAGCGGCAGAAATCAATGCCTCGGTGGCCCGGGGAGATTTAATATGTTTGTTGGGGGCCAATGGAACCGGAAAAAGCACCCTGCTTAGAACAATATGTGCCTTTCAACCTTTTTTTCAGGGACAGGTACACCTGATGGGTAAATCCATTAAACAATTGAATGAAAAAGACATATCGCGTTTGCTAAGCGTGGTGCTTACAGAGAAAGTGTCTGTACCAAATGCTACTGTTTATGAATTGGTTTCGTATGGAAGGAGTCCTTATACAGGAATCATGGGGAGGCTAAGCAAAGCAGACAGGGATATAACCGGAAAATCCATTGCCCAATGCGGCATTGAACATAAAATGCATGAACTGCTTACATCAGTGAGCGATGGCGAACGACAAAAAGCCTTTATTGCTAAGGCATTGGCACAGGACACTCCAATCGTACTGTTAGATGAACCAACAGCTTTTCTTGATTTGCCATCGCGTGTTGAAATTATCCGGCTGTTAAGAAAAGTAGCATCTGATTCCGGTAAATCAATTCTGCTTTCAACACACGACCTTGACCTCGCTTTACAAATGGCCGATAAACTTTGGTTGCTTAAAGATGGCGGGCCGTTAATAACAGGTTCCCCGGAAGATTTATTACTCAACAATGCTTTTCAGGAAATGTTTCGAAACCACGGTATCATTTTCGACACACATACCGGGCTGTTCAGGGTTGAATACCGGCATAATGCAACGCTTCCGGTTAAAGGGCATGGTTTTGAGTACGTGTTATTACGCAGGGCTTTTGCCCGAAAAGGTATTAAAACAGTTCCCCATGAAAATGGTGTAAAAATCTGGGTCGAAATCATTCCCGGTTCGGAAAACCCTTTTCTTTTTTACAAGGATAACGACCTATTATTATCAGAAAAATCTATTGGAAATCTTGTTACATATACACTAAATAACCACATAAATTCAAAATGGAATTAAACGTTACATTAAATAGCTCTGAGGTTCTCAGTGAATTTTTTGTGAAACTCAGTGTAATAAAGAACAAAGAAAATTGAAAACAAAACCTGACATAAAATATCCTGTAATGTTTGTTGGCACCGGCTCTGATGTGGGAAAGAGTGTTATCGCGGCAGGATTTTGCCGTATCTTCCTTCAGGACGGCTATGCCCCGGTACCTTTTAAGTCTCAAAACATGTCGCTGAATAGCTATGTTACAAACAATGGCGGCGAAATTGGCAGGGCACAGGCAGTGCAGGCAGAAGCCTGCAGGCTCGAATGTCATATCGATATGAACCCTGTGCTTTTAAAGCCAGTCTCTGAAAAGACTACGCAGGTAATTCTCAATGGAAAAGTACTGGGGAACTATCCGGCCGGAAATTACTTTAACGGCGGATTAAAAAGCAAATTGTTTCGTGAAGCAATGGATGCGTATAAGCGGCTTACCAATAAATACCGACCGATAGTAATGGAGGGTGCAGGCAGTATTTCTGAACTCAACCTTAAACAAAACGATATTGCCAATATGAGGGTTGCTGTGGCAACCAAAGCGGCTGCGTTTTTAATTGCCGATATTGAAAGGGGAGGTGTTTTTGCCAGCGTATACGGCTCTGTTGAATTGTTGGAGCCGGCAGAAAGAGAACGGATTAAGGGAATAATTATTAATAAATTCAGAGGGGATATAACACTGTTTGAAGAAGGCAAAACAATACTGGAAAAACTTACCGGAATCCCAGTACTGGGTGTCATTCCATCTTTTAACCATATCCGGATTGAGGAGGAAGATTCTGTGTCACTGGAACGAAAAGCAACTTTTGCAACCGATAATAAGATTAACATTGCTGTGGTTTTGCTCCGTCGCCTGTCAAATTTTACCGACTTTGATAGGCTGGAACATGATGAAAGGGTACACCTTTTTTATTCGAATAATAAAGAAGAATTAAGAAAAGCTGATATTATTATTATTCCCGGTTCAAAAAGTACCATAACCGACCTTCTTGAACTGCGAAAAAATGGCATCGCATCAGAAATAAGCAAATTGGCACGACAGGGAAAAGCTGTTATAGGCATTTGCGGGGGATATCAAATGATGGGACGGGTTATTGAAGACCCAAATCATGTAGAAAGCGATATTGAAACCGTTCCCGGATTAAATATTTTACCGGTTTCTACGGTCATTAGCAAAGAAAAGCAAACCATCAGAACAGAATTTTATTTCAAAAATAATAAAAAGGCATGCCAGGGCTATGAAATTCACATGGGAAAAACTTCTTTTGACCACCATGCAACACAACTAAACACGATAAACAACAAAAAAACCGAAGGTTGCATGGTGAAAGACAATATTTGGGGAACATACATGCACGGAATACTTGATAACGAGTCGGTAATTGATGATTTATTACATCCATTCACTGAAAAAACAAAAGAAGCTATTGACTATCATGAATTTAAACAACAAGAATACGATAAACTGGCACAACATATCAGGGAAAATGTTGATATAGATGCTTTTTATAAAATAATTACAACATGATTAAAGGACATGGTGACGATATATATGATTACAAGGATATTAAAGCAAATTTTAGCTCTAATATCAATCCTTCGGGTATAGGGCCCGAATTATTGTTACATTTGAAAAACCGGATAAACTGCATTGCAACCTATCCTCAACCTTTGGCAGAAAAGCTGAGGGAACTAATTAGTGAATCCCGCGATATTCCGGGTAAAAGTCTTCTGATAACCAATGGGGCCACTGAGTCGTTATATTTGGCAGCATCTTTTAAGCCCGGAGGTAAAACGCGAATTTATATTCCCTCTTTTGCTGAATACGAAGACGCATGCAGAATGTATAAACACAACATAGAATTCAGGAAAAATAGCTGCTTTTCTATTAATGAAAACTTTCAGGATTTTAACACCGTTTGGATAGGAAACCCGAATAATCCTGATGGGAAAATTTTTGAAATAGAAACCATAAAAGAGCTGGCAAGAAAAAATCCGCAAACCCTGTTTATTATAGATGAAGCTTATATTGATTTTGTTAAAAATCCCGTTTCGCTTGTATTTGAAGCATCTCAAACCAAAAATCTGGTGGTTATATGCTCACTTACTAAAAGATATGCAATACCGGGCTTGCGGTTAGGTTATCTTGCAGGCCATCCTGATATGGTAAAAATAATTGAGCATCAACTAATGCCCTGGCGAATTAATTCCATGGCCATAGAAGCCGGTGTTTTTTGTCTGTCTGGAGAACCTGGCACTTATTTCAAAATTAATGAATGGTTAGAAGAGTCTCAAAAATTACAACGTGCTGTTGATTCATTGCCAAAATTTGATGTACTTGCTTCAAAAACTACTTTTTTTCTGGTCAGAAGCCCTGTAACGGCTTCAAAACTCAAACAGGAACTAGCTGAAAAACACCAATTGCTAATACGCGATGCTTCAAATTTTCGCGGGCTTACCAAATATCATTTTCGGGTATCCATTCGCACTCCTAAGGAAAACCAATTATTACTTAATGCTTTGAAACAATGCAGGTAAGATATTCCAATATAATTTTTCTCGCTGATATTCACGGATTTTTAAGTAGATTCACGCTGAATATCTCTGCAAAAATCTGCGGGAAATAAACAAATAAAATGGAAATAAACATTCACATAATATCATTAATCATAGGTTTCTCTCTTGACAAAATCCTGGGAGACCCTGTATGGTTTCCGCATCCGGTAGTTTGGTTCGGTAAGGGGGTCTCTTATGTTGATAATAAGTATAATAAAGGTAAAAGCAAAGTATTTAAAGGAGGGTTGGTTACAATTTTGTTTGTTTCGCTGGTATTTTTATTGTTTTATTTTTTCATCCTGTACACGTATCATATCAATTTATATGTTGGTATTGTAACAGAATCACTCTGTATTTTTTACGGAATTGCAGGCACAACCTTGATTCGCGAAGGCAAAGCTGTGTTTAAAAAGCTTGAAATAAATCTTGAAGCCGGCAGAAAACAGGTTTCAAGGATTGTCGGGCGTGACACATCTCAGTTAAGCCATGACCAGGTAACTGCTGCCACATTGGAAACCATGGCCGAAAACCTGTCTGACGGGGTAGTTGCCCCTCTGTTTTGGTATGGTGTAGCAGGCATACCGGGTATGATGGCCTATAAAATGATAAACACCCTGGATTCAATGATTGGCTACAAAAACGACAGGTACACCGAATTTGGCAGGTTTGCGGCAAAGTCAGATGATTTGGCAAACTATATACCGGCCCGTTTAACAGCATTTCTAATGGTCACCGTAAGCGGAAGTCTGCGCGCGGTTAAATATATTTTTAAATACGGAAAAGCGCACAACAGTCCGAATGCCGGATACCCGGAGGCTGCATTGGCCGGAATTCTAAATGCCCGTTTCGGAGGCACACACACCTATTTTGGCAAAAAAGTTGAAAAACCATTTATTGGAGAAAGCCAACGTTCGTTCAATAAAAAGGATATACAAAAAATAGTGCAAACCAACAAGTTGGTCGAAATAGTGACTATTATAATGTTGCTGATATTATTGTTTTACAACAAAATACCTTTAATTCAATATCTCACAGATTGTTGCGAAAATCTGCTATAAAAACTCAAAAACAAAATATGAATTCAATTAAAGATTTAAAAATCAGATCAATTAAAAATGAGGAACTGAAAAAGACCTTGCAATACAACATTGATCAAAAAACAAAGCCCGTTGGTTCGCTGGGCCGTTTAGAAGAATTAGCCATGCTGACAGGATTAATACAACAAACCACGCATCCTGTGCTTAAAAATCCTGTGATGTTAACTGTTGCATCGGACCATGGAATTACAGAAGAAAACGTGAGTCCTGTTCCTGCGGAAATTACCTGGCAGCAGGTACTTAATTTTTTGAATGGAGGCGGAGGAATTGGCTTATTATGTCAACAATATGGTTTCGATTTGTATGTGGTCGATGCAGGGGTAAATCACGATTTTGATGCTCATCCTAAGCTTATCAATAAAAAAGTCCGCAAGGGCAGTCGTAATTTTCTTAAAGAATCGGCTATGGCCTCAGAAGAATGCGACAAAGCCATCCGAAACGGACGGGATATAGTAAGAGAATTTGCAGATAAAGGCACTAATGTGATAGGTTTTGGCGAAATGGGGATTGGAAATACTTCTCCGGCAACAGTTTTACTGGCGCTTTACGCAAATCTTTCTGTTAAAGATTGTACCGGCTCTGGATGTGGCCTTGATCAGGATGGAGTAAAACATAAGGCAGAAATACTCCAAAAGGCTATAGATAAACATGGAATCCCGGATAAGCCGGAGGATATTCTTGCCACCTACGGGGGATTGGAGATTGCTACCATTGCAGGAGGAATGTTGGAAGCTGCTATTCAACGGATGCTTATATTGGTCGATGGTTTTATAACCACTGCCGCCTTTATGGCTGCTTATGCAATTAATCCTTTGGTAAAGGAATATGCGGTATTTTCACATCAATCGGGCGAACAGGGACACCAAAAGATGTTAAATTTCATCGGGGCAAAGGCTTTGTTAGACTTAGGTTTACGCCTTGGTGAAGGCACAGGTGCTGCACTTACCTATCCTCTAATTGAAGGAAGTGTTGCCATGCTAAACAAAATGACTTCTTTTACCGAAGCAAAAGTTTTTAATGTAACAGATGATTAAGAAAGAAATACAAATATTAGGGGCATCAATATTGTACTTTTCACGACTGCCTTTGCCGTTTAAAGTGCCTTTTAATAAAAATAATCAGCAAAAGGTGCTGACCTGGCTGCCTTTTGTGGGGTTGTTGGCAGGTGGTATTGGCGCCCTGGCATTTTATGTTTTCTTTTTGCTTTTGCCTCAAACAGTATCAGTGATGCTTGCCTTATCGGCAATGATACTTGTTACCGGCGCTTTTCACGAAGATGGCTTTGCCGATGTATGCGATGCTTTTGGCGGAGGATACTCTAAAGAGCAAAGGCTGCTCATCATGAAAGATTCCCGCATTGGCGCCTATGCTGCAATCGGACTTATTTTGCTGTTTGCATTAAAAGTATCCGCTTTGTCAGGAATGAATTCACACGTCATGGTTTTAATTCTTATAGCATCGCAGGCACTAAGCCGTTGGCCGGTACTACTTATTACCAAATTTTGGAAATATGCCAGAAAAACAAACGACTCTAAATCGGCAGATACAAGTAAACCAATCTCTATATTAAGAATTATTATAGCTCTGTTAATTTCTTGTGTGCCGTTGTGCTTTTTCGAAACTTGGTATGTTTTCTTTTCTATCCCCTTATTAATCATTGTTTCAATTTTTTTTGGCTTTTGGTTCAGTAATAAAATAGATGGTTATACAGGAGATTGCCTTGGTGCAGCGCAACAAATAAATGAAGTGGTATTTTATATTTTCTGTCTTGGATTACAAACCAATGGAATACTTTTGATTTAATTAGTGTTTGTCTATAAAGTCCGATTTCTTCGTTGCATTTGATTTGAAAACGGTCATTTACTCAAGTAAACTCCTTGATTTTTAAATCAAATGCGCCTTGACTTCGATCTTTATATATGCTGAGCGGGCATAACAT
>CAZVTW010000097.1:0-14970 GCA_964629805.1 uncultured Bacteroidales bacterium
ACACTAATTAACAGTAAAAATGCAAAACATCAACATCATAGGCATAAACGATACTAAGCCATTTTTCTCGAAAGAACAAAGCTTGTTAATCTCTTCATGCAGCAACTTTGCCGGTGGAGAACGACATTATCAACTTGTAAAGAATGTATTACCGAAGAACCATCATTGGATAAACATAACAGTTCCTTTATCTGACTTATTCGTTGAGATGAATAAGACAAAAGGCAGTTGGGTTATTTTTGCTTCTGGTGATCCCTGGTTTTTTGGGATAGCGAATACACTAAAAAGAGAATTTCCCAAGACAACAATTCATAGTTTTCCGTTGTTTAATTCCGTCCAAACCTTAGGACATCAATTGGGAATAAACTATGGCGAATACAAAACCATTTCACTTACCGGTCGTCACTGGTTAGAATTTGATAAGGCTTTAATTACAGGTGAATGCCGGATGGCCATATTAACCGACAGGAAAAAAACACCGTCTGCCATTGCCGAACGAATGCTTACCTATGGATATTCATATTATATTATGCATTACGGTGAACATTTAGGAGGTGAAGGAGAAATCGTGCTGACCCTTACATTAAAAGATGCACTCACATTAGATTATAAACATCCGAACTGTTTGCTTCTTGAAAAAATGGACAAGGCTATTCCTCAAAAGCTAATTCCGGAAAATGAGTTCAAAATACTAAATAACCGGCCCAATATGATTACTAAAATGCCGGTCCGTCTGGCAACACTGGCATCTATGGAACTGAATTCCAAAACTGTATTATGGGATATAGGGTCATGTACAGGTAGTATTTCTATTGAGGCTCGTTTGAATTACCCCCATTTGCAAATAACAGCTTTTGAACAGCACCACGAACGAATGCTTGTGATGAAAAATAATTGTAAACAATTTCAATGTCCGGGAATTGAGATGTTAGAGGCCGATTACCTGCAAATGGAAAAAGAGGAACTAACACCTCCCGATGCTGTATTCATTGGTGGATATGGAGGTAAAATGGAAGAAATATTAAACGATATTTCAAAGCGTTTATCTTCTGGCGGAGTAATTTCATTTAATTCTGTGAGCGAAACCAGTGAAAAACGTTTTCTCAGATGGGCAGACACAAATAACTATGCAATTAAATTTAATCAATTGATACAGGTTGATACACATAACCCAATTAAAATATTAACGATAGAAAATTGTCTCGCAGATTAACGCGGAATTTATCCGCGAAAAACCTTTAAAAATATGAAAAGCATAATAGTACATTCCGATAAGGCAGAACAACTAGCAGACCAAATAATAAATAAAGGTTTTGATGCAGAAGTATGCCGTTCCCCAAAGGATTTAAAAAAACGTTTTGAAACAAATAAAGCACTCATTTTCATTGGTTCATTGGGAATATGTGTGAGGGAAATAGCTTCATTCTTAACAAATAAGAAGCAAGACCCGGCAGTAATCAATATCGATGCCAATGGGCGATATGTTCAACCTGTTATTTCGGGTCATATTGGTGGCGCAAATGAATTGGCAAATGAACTGGCAAGGCTAATAGGTGCTACTCCTGTAATTACAACGGTGAGCGACATATCCGGCATATGGGCTCTCGATTTACTCCCCAAACAGTTTGGTTGGGAAATAGAATACACAAGTTCGCTTACCAAAATGATGGCACAATTTGTTAATGGTAAAAAAACTGCGTTGTTGTTAGAATGTAGAGACAAAGGGACACTTTATCTTGAAACTTCCAAGCCCGAATTTGCTGATGTTTTTTATAATGCGCCGGAGCTACGTCCCGAAAATTACGACTTAATTATAGCGGTAACCCCTTATTTATATGATTTTGGAATAAATACAATATTTTACAGGCCAAAAGTCCTGCATCTGGGGTTAGGATGTCAGAAGGGATTAAATTTTGACCTGTTTGAAAAACAATTGGATACTTTTTTGCAGGACAATCGCTTATCAAAAAAATCAATATGCGCATTAACTACGATTAACCTGAAAAAGGTTGAACCTGCATTTGTTCAGCTTTCCGATTCAACAGGAATTCATTTATCCTGCTATGGTGATGATATTTTAGCTCCATACCAGATACCCAATCCATCAGAAAAAGTAAAAGACGTAACCGGTACATTCGGAGTGTCAGAAGCCGCTGCCATGCATAGTTCAGGAAACCATTTACTTGTTGAGAAAACAAAAATAAAAGCCGATGATTTGTTTTTTACTGTTGCTATTGCTTTTGACCGAAATGCCGAGCGAACCGGCTTTGTTGAGTTTATTGGAGCCGGCCCTGGCGACCCCCAACTGATTTCGGTAAGGGGGAAAAAACTGCTCGAGACAGCAGATTATATTTTATATGCCGGAAGCCTTGTCCCAAAAGAACTAACACACTATGCCAGGCCGGGGTGTGTGGTTGAAAGTTCGGCCTCTATGGATTTGGAAACACAGCTCAAAAGCATGAAAACTTATTACGACAGGGGATTGTTCATTGTAAGGCTTCATACAGGCGATCCATGCATTTATGGCGCAATCCAGGAACAAATGGCCATTATGGACAAATGGGGCTGGAAGTATAACATCACACCCGGAATTTCCTCATTTCAGGCTGCTGCAGCTGCTTTAAAATCGCAATTTACCATTCCCGAAGAAGTGCAAACCATTATCCTTACCCGTGGCGAAGGTCGGACACCTATGCCCGAAAAAGAGCAATTACATCAACTGGCACAGTCGCAAAGTACCATCTGCATTTACCTGAGTGCATCTATAGCAGAAAAAGTACAAACAGAACTTTTAGAGCATTATCCTGCTGAAACGCCGGTAGCCATTTGCTATAAAATTACCTGGCAAGATGAACGGATTTTTCGATGTACATTAAATCGTTTGGCAGAAACCGTAAAAGATAATAATCTTTCAATGAACACCTTGATTGTAGTTGGCAAAGCTATTGATAACAGGCTGGGGACATCCAAACTTTATGATAAGGGGTTTGGGCATGTGTTCAGAGAGCTAGAATAGATTTTCCCTAAATTTTCCTAACAGATTTTTGCTAATAAATCTGCACAAAATTGGTATAAATCCGATAAAAAATTATTCAGGTATATAAATAATTTCTCCATTTTCGAGTTGATATGCTGTACCTACTTTTTTTCCTTTGGTCCCATTTTGATTTTTTGTATCGGAAGCTTTATAAGTTTCAACCCTTTCTCCTTTTTTTGTGATGATTTCCATTTGCTCCGTTCCCGGGTTTTTCACCATCGTGAAATCTTCTTTCGAAAACATTTCCTTCATGTTGAAACGTGTCACCAAGGCTACCATCAATGCTACAGCAAACACCATAGCTATATCAAAAAGGTTCGACACCATGGCCATTGGGTCAGTGTTGTCTTCTTCAAAAGTTCTGTTTGTTTTTTTTCTCATAATTGCCACTCTCTTTTACCAACTGTCAACTATCCTTTTTTGCGAACTGCCAACTTTCCCCCCTTGCCAACTTCTTCTCCTACCAACAATTCTCCAATAAATTCCAGGTTTTGCACATCATAAGTATACCATCTCTTTTTAATTTGTTGAATTACATACCCAATGGCACCTGTGAATAAGCCGATTACTGTTGTTGAAAAAGCCACCTGCATGTTCGATGCCATGGAAGCGATATCACCAGCCGCTAACCCGACCAGCGCCGGCCCCATAGGTATCAAAGTTCCCATTAATCCCAGGATTGGCCCCAGTTTTGCTATGGTTTGACTCTTTGATAAGTCCTTTTTGCAAGCATGTTCAAAATCATTAAGCACTTTATTGACAAACACCTCCGTTTTTTCAATATTTTGTAATTCATTTAGATAAATGACAATGGGCAATTTTTGATCTTTTTCAGGAATATCCAACTCAGAATGAACGTTTTCATAGTTGAGTCGGGAGAGGGTATCCCTGAAGTGTTTGTTAAATTTTAATTTTTGTATATACATGCCATAAAAAGTACCAATAAGAATAAGCGATTTTATGAAAAACATAAGTAGAAGTACGATTACCGGAATGAGTAACCCGGTTGATATCCAGTAAAGTATTTTTGTTATAGCATCCATATCATTGTATTTTTAATTCCTTTTAGATAATGGCGGATATAAAAGCGGAAGCTCGCAGAATTTTATAGTGAATCAGCGAGGTTATCTCTATAAATCAGCAAGAAACAATTTTATTCATTTTTATTTTATAAGCAAAATATCCAATTACCATTAATGTAAAAAATATGAGTGCGATTAGACCCAGGCCAGATAAAGACCCATAATCCGGTAAATTATTGACAGGCAAACCGTTAACACTTATATAAAGAGCCGATGCTATAACTATTTGAACTATGTGTAAGAGGAATTTAATTTCGCATCGTAAATCAAACTCATGGATAAGCCATCTAAATCCAGATACCAAAATCATTATTAATATTCCAAAACTTAAGGCAATAAAGAAAGCCAGACGTGCAAAACTTTCTGCCCGAATTTCCAGGAACATGTAACTTTCTGCGATAAAAAGAGCTATGAACCAAATAATTCCCGGAAAATAGATTAGGTAACCAATCCATTTTTTTACCCGTTCCCCCATTTCTTTTCTGATCAGGAAAATAGTCAACAAAATGCCCAAAATAGATTCTGCTGACTGTACAACAGCCAGGTTGGTCAAAAAACCAACGTTTGATAAAAAGTAACCCAGCGATGAATAACTTTGCTCAATGGCTTCAGTGTATATGGAATAAGCAAGGACAAAAAGGGCAAACAAGATTGCTGTCAGATGGCTGATCTTCTTTATCAGGCTGAGTTGAATAGCCAACAAAACAATAGAAAAGGCGAGCATGATAATTATTAGGTATTCCATTTATGCTATCTCCTGCGCCTTTTAATAAACACAATCATCAGAAACAGGACCAAACCAATACCTATAAATATCCAATATCTGTCTATTTCAAGGTTGTCAAACAGATTTTCCTGCCTTTTCTTTCGTAAAACAACACTTTCATTATTTGTATTATCAGTTATTTCCCGAATTTTTGTAACCTGTTCGGCATACTTTTCCCTCTGTACAATATTCTCAATTTGGTTTTCGATAAAGTGTTGCAATTTGGTATTATCGCATACAAAACCACTGCATCCCCCATCGTATTTGTTCACCAGTTCAGTATGTAAATTGGCAAGTGTTTTCAGTTGTCCGGGTGTTGCATCCCACATTTTTTTACGAATTGTTTCAAGCATTATAGCTGTTATTTCCTGGTATGCATAAGGATTTTTGTTCCTAAAAAAATCACTAATTCCGGTTTTCCCTTTATCTTTAACATACACATCGTAATACTTTCCCCACAACTGATCGTCAATGGCTGTGGGTTTCATCACGTTCCAACCGAAAGTGTTGCGAAAAACTTCAGCAAAATCCTCAGCAGCAGAGGCTTCTCCTTTCATTTTTTCTTTGATATATTTCGGGTTCAGCATAGTAGTCCGGGCTTCTGCCCATATTGCCTGCTGCAGATTTTGAACTCTGGCATATGAAGCATTGCGGTAATCGTTAAAATATGATTCGGCATCTTTACCTGTAATTTCTTTGACAGCAAGATTTATACCACCCATGAACTCATATACATGGTCGAGGCTTAAAGGACCCCAGGTATTGCTTTGTCTGGGCTGCACCACTGCATCAGTTTGTAAAAGAGCCGCTTCAAATACTCCTTCACGAAAATCTGCCCAGGTCTCTTTATTTCCATATACAGCGCCCATATTGTTGATATAAGTTTTTGCTATTGATGAAGTGCTGTCCCATAAATCGCTGCTTTCAACCATTCCCATAATACCTGTGCCGTAATTGTTGTTTACACCTCCAAAAATACGTGAGGTAGACAATTTCCTGGCTTCTTTAGGAGAATAACCTTTATCAATCAGGTACTTTTCAGCCTCGCGTGTTCCCGCTGAAACAAAATTTTTGTGATCTTCTTTCACGACAGCCGCCATTTCAATGGCTTTTTGAATTAGAAATAAACGCGATCCTCCCAGATCGCGGAATTGGCCAGATGTTTGCACCATCACATCAATGCGCGGGTGAGCCAATTCATCTGGTGATACAAGCACAACATCCGAAACAGTGCCTGTTTTTCCCCAAACAGGGCGGGCACCAAGCAGATATAGTATCTCGGCTATGGTGGTTCCTTCGCTTTCAATAAAACTTCCCGACCAAAGCGTAAAATTAACCTTTCCTGGATAAGTGCCATGTTTTCTCAGGTAGTCATTTAACATGGCATCTCCCAGTCGTTTTCCCACTTCCCAGGCTTCCTTTGATGGTGTGGCCCTAACATTAATAGAATACATATTTTTTCCGGTAGGAAAAGTTTCGGGCGTTGTTACCGGGTCCCCTCCGGGTGAAGAAGGAATATAGCCACCATTAAGGGCTTTTACCATTGCTTCGAATTCGGATTCAGGACATATTTTTAGTTGTTCACGTATATCAGAAATACTCAAAAGGGTTTGCTTTACATTAAAAACAGCATTCGCAAATTCAGTTTCATTGTTGGCTATTTTTTGTTTTTGCAGGTGAACCTTGTCTGAAACATCTTCTAACCTGTTGTTCAGGAAAGTCAAAAGCCTATCTGTAGTGTTATTATTAGCTTTTTTTATAATGGATTTTATTTTTTCGGCATTGTCCTCGTAAAAGCTTAGAAAATTACTATAATGACTCAGTGTATCATATCCTGAGTGGTTAATTTTTTCACCAGTCAGACTGGTCACCGAAATAAAAGGCATCGCAAGAGCTTTTTTAACCAAGAGACTGTCATTTCGCCGTTTTTGTTTTTTAATTTTGCTTTTAAGTGATTTATCTTTAAGCAATGAAAAAACCATAAACCTGGTCGTGCTGTCCTGCATGAGTTTTAATACTTGACCTACTATGCTGTCAGATGCTATCTCAAGTGATTTTTTCATGGCTGGTATCATACGTGCCATTTTTTTAAGAGAAGCTTTCTTTGATGGATCGAGTAATGCTTTTGCACGTTCAAATTTTTCTTTGGATTGCAATTGTAACAGAAAATCTTTTTGTTCAGGATGCGCTGATACTTTTACAATAAGTTCCCTCAGGTTTTGCCCGGCTTCGTTTTCATGTTTACGGGTATGCTTGGACATGTTAATTTGACCTTTTTCTTTTTTATTATCACCTGCCATTTGCATCATCATGTGCATCAAGTCCTCATTAGACACCTGTTCATTGCTACGGGCCCGCCATTTTTCTGCCTTTAACTGATCGGTAACATCAACTATTTTATTGAATTCTTCAATACCACTTAAGCCGTTTAAAACTTTTATAATTGCTTTATTACATCTATCAACATATTGGCTGTTAAAAAAAGCGCTGTTTTCTATCTCCTTATTGGAAATTATTCCTTTTAGAATGTCAATTTTTGCAAGGTTATAACTAAGAGGATTTATTGCTATTAATCGTGTTGTCTCGTTTAATTCATCCTGAGTATAGGCACGCCCGAATACATATTGGTTACCTGTGACTTTTTCGCGGCCAATTTCTACCAGGTAGTTTTCTATCTCTTGCATTTCGTCTTCATTATATGCTTTTGAAATGCTATCGTCCAGCCCCAAATCGATATGAATACCTTCTTTTATGATAATTTTTTTTATTGACAAAGCATATTGCTCTTTTAGTGCTCCTTCTGTTCGATTGTATTTTGATAACTTGGTATGCAATTCATTTTCTTTTAAAGCATCGCTTTCCATAAACGGGGGCGTGAGATGCGACAGCAGGGTTGCATAACTCCTTCTTTTTGCGATAATCCCTTCTCCTACGGCAGAGATATTATAAAAATAGAAATGTGGCATGTTACCAATTACCGGATCCGGCCAATCATATGGTGACAGGGCAATTTGTTTGCCATGAAGAAATTCAAGGCTGCCATGTGTGCCAAAATGGATAACAGCATCAGCCCGGAAACTTTTTTGCAACCAAAAATAAGGAGCTAAATAATCATGAGGCGGAGGCATTTCGGTACCATGTGTAATTTTAAACATGTTATTGCCATACCCGGCCATTGGCTGGGGTAAAATGACAACATTGCCAAACCTTATACGGCTAATTGCCATATAAAATAAGCTATCAGAATGGCTAACCCTATAACTGTCTTTAGGATTACCGTATGTATCATAAACTGCCTGCAACATCTCTTCTTCAAGAATTTCACGGCTCCACTCTGTATACTCGTGAACAGGGATAAGTTGGGCATGCCCCTTTCTAATATACTCATCTATTGCCCCTTTTGCATAAGCGCCAAAAGTATTACCTTTTCGGTTCAACAAATCACGAAATTGATTATAATCACCAGGTAAACCTTTCAGGTTATATCCTTCATCACGTAATTTAAGCAGGGTATTGTGCAAGGAGGGGATACCTTCGATGCCGGCGCCGCCCATGGCATTTTTGCCGGGAGCTTTATAATACACGATGGCTACCCGTTTTTCATTGTTTTTCTTGTTTTTTAGTTTTACGTAATTATCAACCAGACAAACATAATTTTCCAGTCTTTCTTCGATAGCATCAAAAACAATATAGCCATCATTATCTAAATATTGGGCGCACATGGCATAAGGAATAATTCCACCGTCAAGTTCGGGCGATACTACCCGTTGGCTGCTCATGACTATATTCATCCTGCCCCGGTTTTTTATCCAGTCCTTATGAGGTGAATATAAACCCAACGGACAAAATACAGGAATATCTTGCTGTTGCAAAAAACGCGCGGTTTCTGCATGATTTACTGATAAAAATTTGCCTACAGGGAAATAAAGAACAGCATCGGGTTGAATCTGTTCCAAATATTCTTTTCTTTTTTCATACCCTGAAACAGGAAAAATATTATATCCCTTTTCCCCAAAGGCTTCAATTATTTTCACATATTGCTCCCTGCCTGCATCAAAAGGCCCCGGCATCCCTGCAAAAATAATCAGTTTTTTTGCATCATCTTTATGTATATTATGTTTTTTACAATAATCCTTAAAGGATGCAAGATCGGGAAAAATAGCATTGTCATCTTTATAAAAAAAAGAATTCACAGACATTTCCTTAGCAGGTTCAACAGGTTGACTAAAAAATGTCTTTCCTTCAATTTCACGGCGAATATAGTTCAAAAACCTTGCGTTGTTTTGTGGGCACTGGTTTTTAAGATAAGCACTTATTGCATCAAGGTGGTTTGGTGGCAGGTTGTTAATACTCCCGGAACGGAATATTCTGAAAATATATGCGCCTTTTTCTCCTGCTTCTGATAGTTGGAATTTCTGTTCGGGGCTTAAACGTAAACCGTAAGGAAAAACCAATATGAAATCAAATGAGGATAGCCGCTTCATTTCCCCGGCTTCCATTGGAACTATCTTAATCCATTTGTTATTACCGGCTTTTAGAAACTGCCCGATACGATACTCAGGAAAGCTAATAAGCGCAACCCTGGTAGGCGATATTTTATTATTCCAAAACCAAATCCCGGTGCCAATTATCACAATTGATAAAACCGAAAATAAAAGGATGCGTTTTTTATTCTTTGACTTCATAACAGATCATTCATGATCCTTGCAGATTAAACAGCTCTCATAACCGATTTTCGCAGAAAGTCAAGAGCGCAAATAAGTGTTAGAATCTTTGCTAATCTGCGAGGAAAAGGCTACTCCGTAAAACCTTTTGTTGCATCAATAGTATACTCGTACTCAAAATCAATTACCGCACTGCGATAATCTGTGAATTTAAGTTTTGCATATGAATTACCATCAGCACAACGAAGAATAAAAACTTTATTTGATGGATTGTAGGAAAATGTATTCATATCAAAAATAAAAGCGCCATCGTGTGAAGTACCTCCACCCATCTTACCTCCACCTTCAGTATAACCGGTTAGTATTTTGCTGCCAGGCACATCAATATATGAGGGAGGCATACTACTACTTTCCATAATATTAATGGTATCATCCACAACAAATGTTTCTGACGGGATGTCGGTTACGGTATTCATCTCAACAACACCCATATCAATAACACCGCCATTTGCAGTACCTGCGGCACCACTGTTTGTTCTGAAATCAGCACGATGAAAAGCGATGTCCCATTCAGCAGATGTAGCCGGATTAGCAATAGTAGCTATGTCCATAGCCTCAAAGGAAAAATACACCCAGTTTTCATAATCTGATGCATCTATCGTAAATGCTCCTGAAAATAAGGTTTGCTTGTTATCTTCATCATCTTCACAAGCAAAAAAACTTAAAGCCAATAAGGCAACAAAAAAAATGTTAATTATTTTTTTCATAATACAAATTTATTAAATGATTATTAAAGATTATCTATGTTTCCTCGCAGATTCCGGTTAACAATAGTTCAGCATTAACTTAGGGAACAGCAACGAGAAAATATTTATTAAAATTTATTTGATCCATCTGCATTGTATTTATAACTAAATGACACATATCCTGCTACGCCCCATTCGTCATAATAGTCTTCGAATTTAACAATGGCGTAATTGCCCTTAGCTGTTTTTATTGCATATACATGATTAGAAGGGTGGTAGATTGGTGGTGCTCCCCCTTCTAATCGCCATACACCGGTATAAAGCGTATCCAGGACATCCGGGTCTTCGTAATATCCTTCAAGATAAACCGAACCGGGAACAGTATGCCATGTAGGCGGCATGCCTCCTGAAAACATGATTGAAATAGAATCGTCCTGCACATAGTTATCGAAAGGAACTTCACTATAATCATCTCTTTCTCCGGTTCCCAGCAGCATGACACCAGCTTCACCAACACCCGATTTGCCACCGTTTAACCTGAAATTATATCGATGGAAGGCAATGTCCCAGTCCAACGACTTTAGATAATTTTCTGATTCAACCGGCTCGGTATAGCTTTCGCCGGATTCAAATGAATAGTATGTCCATTCCGAATAATCAAAAGCATCAATTATCACATCCGGATTGCTTGTTACTTCTTCCTGCTCTTCTTCACATCCTGTTAATAAAAAAAACAAAAGAATAACTATAAAGGGAAATTTGATTATATCTTTCATTGTTTTAAAATTTTAGTTTTTATTGTTCTTAATTTTAAAATCATATCTTAAAGAAATAAAAGGTTTTGTCCCCGGATAAACTGCTGTTGAGTGATCCACACCAATATAATTTAATATATTATCCATTCCTGCAATCACATTTAGCCTGTTTTTGTACCTGCCAACCACAGAAAAAGTCCAGATAGCATAATGAGCAAGCTCACGTAGTTCCTGCTCAGTGGTTATCCACCGGTATTTTTTGCCATACCACTTACACATAAGGTTAATTGTAACCGGGAATTCAGTCCTTTTTAATATAGACAAACCTGAACTAAACCTAAGCGAATGTCTGGACACGTCATTTAAAGGTCTTTTGTTAATTAAATCCTCTGAAATATTAAGACTGTAACCACCACCGGTCTTTAAGCAATTAAACAAATTAGTCTCGAATAACACATCAAAACCTGTAGTATTAACTCTGGCAACATTTTCATAAGTCATGTATTTTGTGTCATGTTCTGGTATATAGGCGCGTATCATATTTTCCAGCCTGTTATGAAATAATATGAGCGATAAGCGATTTTTTTTATTGATGAATTCACTTGATATAGATGCATATAAAGATTCTTCGGGAGTAAGTTCCGGATTACCAATAATATGTATATCTCCCATTCCGGGTATGACATAATTCATATACAGTTCTTTCAGGCTGGGGGCCTTATACCCGGCTCCAATATTTCCCCTGAAAACAAAAGGACTTGCATCAAACTTAAGAGAAACAGCAGGTACAAAATGCCATTGAAACCTTTCATAATGCTCAATTCGAAAACCGGCAGTAAGCTGAAGACGCTTAAAAAAGAGATGTTCGTCCTGCGCAAATAAAAATATATTATTATCTGAGATTCTTTCAATGCTATCATTGTTTAAATAATGACTGAAATTTTTATCTCCGGAGATTGCAATACCATTTAAATGATCGTTAAAGAATTCTATACCGGCTGTTAACCTATTATTCTCAGACAATTTAAAATCACCTGTTATTCGTGGGGTGATAATTCGATTTTGATATTCGAGGCCTTTTTGAAAATTTCCTGTATGCTGTTGGCGGTATGTTTCATACTGATCAGTATGTACAACAAATTCCATATTATGTTTTTCTTTCAGGTACCAGTTACTCTTAAAGCCCAGTGTATAATCATAATTTAGCCGGTGTTGTTTTAAGGTTGATACAAGTTTTTGTTCCTCATGACGAAAATACGCGGCCAACAGGCTTATATTCCATGAAGATGAAATTGTATATGCAAACTTTTGCCTGATATGAATGTTGTCGAATGCTTCCTGGGTTTTATCGCTGGGTGTTAATTCGGGAGATAAATCGTACCCGTCCGACCGTTTAAACTGAATATCTGTCTGGTTGCTTAATTTATTATTTCCGGCTCCTATGGTTACTCCTGAGCTAAATTCGTTAAAACGTGAAAATCTTGAATTTAGACTTATATTCGTTCCTTTTTTATAATTAGTCTTTGTAATAATATTAATAACTCCGCCAATAGCTTTTGAACCGTAAAGGGATGATGAGGCTCCCCGAACAACCTCTATACGCTGCACATTTGCTGCATTTAACCTGGAGTAATCTATATTTCCGCGGGTTTCTCCAGCCATGCGTTCGCCATCTATGAGCACAAGGACGTATTTACCATCCAGTCCCTGCATTTTTAGATTTGTGCCATAGCCTTCCTGTTGAAATTCCAATCCCGGAATTGCCATTTCCAGGGCTTCCTGTAAATTAACAGCTCCCACCTTTTCAATTTCATGGGTTGTTACAACCTGAGTAATCATCGGAACATCTTTCAGTTTTCGTTCAGCGCGGTTCCCGGTAACAACCACGCTATTTAAATCAATAATATCGGGTTGTAAAGAAAAGTTAATTTCGACTATATCGATATTGGTTGATACAATAGTATCCTCAGAAGTATAGCCAAGACAGGAACAATGTATATGACAGGAGGCACTCTTATGGTTTATGGTTAAGTCGTAACTTCCATCTGAACCGGTTATGGTATGAAGCGTTGTATTTCTTACCTGAACTACAACTCCGGTTAAAGGTTCCCCGTTAGAAGCATCAATCACCTTACCCTTAATAAGGGTACTACCCTGAACACCAATAACTTTAAAAACAACAATAAATAAAACTAGAATTTCTACCTTCATTTCAAAGTATAAATATCTATCCCGGAAGTGAAGGTTAATAAGGAAGTATTTACAACTTAAACACTATTCACCCTTCAACTTACTTCAATTTCCGGAAGTAAAATTGACAATGTACATCAGGCAGGTTTCCTGGCTTAACCCATTTTTGAATGCCTTCCCCTTTTCATTCTCCTATATCTTATTCAGGGAGAACTATATCTGTTTTCAGACACCTACCTTCGCTTATAGAGGAGGTAGGTAAAAGTGGCTGCAAGAATTTCAAAAACTATAATTACGGACGTTCCGTAACCGGGTTTTACAGTAGCGGATACTGCTCCGGATTTTCACCGGATTCCCTTTTATTGTGATATCAGATTGATACCACAATCACCATAATGCGATGCAAATGTAAGTGTTTTTTTGAAATATTTATTGTTTTAAACAAAAAATATTTCATTGTTTCTTATCCTAATTATTTTCACCTATAAAAAGATTTAACTGATTTTCCGGAATAAGCAGGTTGGAAAAAATGGATATATTTGTGCCATGAAAATAGACGAAAACTATTCAAAGAATTTTGGCTGTAGTTTATTTTGGGGTTGATAACTATATTAGTTTCTCCTAATCATCTTGTATAGCCTTGAACGTATTCCAAGCTGTCATATTCTCTAATGACTGGCTTGTGATTACTTCGATAATATCTCCTGATCCTTTTGATCTCTCTTTATATCTAAACCAGTTCATGTATTTCTGTAAGTATTTTGTTGATACGCCCATAAATCTGTTTTCAATTCATCTTTTGATCTCTCTTTATATCTAAACCAGTTCATGTATTTCTGTAAGTATTTTGTTGATACGCCCATAAAACTGTTTTCAATTCATCTTTTCATCCTACTATCAATTGAGTTGACGTGCTGTACATGATATATCTTCTTTTTTACATGCTGTTTTAGATTAGCTCTAATGGCATGATGCTCAATGTTTTTATCTTTGGCAAGTCCTTTATAGCTCATATGACTATCACTGCAGAGTATAGTTTGTCCAGAAGTTCTTTCCCCGATTGCTTTCTGGATGTCATCTTTTTTGATGCGACCTATGCGGGCTACAGTCATGTCTATTTCAGAAAGTCGGTCTGCCATAACAATTACAGCTACCTGTTCATTGCTGATCCCCCTTTTCTTAGCATTACCTCCTCTCTTTCGTGGGTTTCTCGAAGTTTGTTTTGTTCCTTTTCCCGAAATAAGGAAAAATGTTTCATCACTTTCAGTTATACCCTGGAAAGGGCCTTTTCCTGAATTTTGAATACCGGATAGTATTTTATGCCTCCAATCAAATGCTGTATTCTTATTGATGCCTAATTCAACTTTTATTTTGTCGAGGCTCTATTTTTTTCATAAGCCTAACATAGTCACCAACTAGTTTTTTACGGTGAATTTTCGACATCCAAGTCCCAGTATATTCGGTGAATATCCGCTTATATTCTTTGCAACGGTATCTTTTGCTCCCTTTGTCAATCCCAAATTTGTTGTATTTATAACTGCCACAGTGTAGGCATTTCCCTTGCTTATTATCAAGCCTGGCCTTTCGAGATGCTAGTACTGCATCATCCTTAGAGTTCACCCAACACTTTCAAGAGTTTCTTGCTCATTTTACAGATGAGAAATCTTGCTGGTAATATTTAATTAGTGTCCATCCATAAAGTAAGTGTCTCGGCCAGAAAGTTCGAGGTC
>CAZVTW010000098.1:0-1267 GCA_964629805.1 uncultured Bacteroidales bacterium
GTACATTAGTACACTGCGGTTTATGATTTTTAATCCGCCCCGACCCCGAACTTTCCGGGCAAGACACTTACTTTATGGATGAACCCTAATTAGAAGTGCGTCAAAGTACATTTTAATTCTATTTAAAAAATTATGAATACCGAAGCAATTGCCATGTGGGACTTTTCATGGATTGAGCGACGATGGCCCGGAGCAGGTTATGAAAATCCGGAGGTTGTGCTGGATGAATTATGTGAACGCGGATATTCATCTGTTCGCATTGATGCATTCCCACACTTGATCTCAGCGGATGCTGAAAAGCAATGGGTGCTTAAACCCGTCTGGAGTGTCCAGGACTGGGGAAGTCCTTCAAAAAATATTGTCCAAATTCAGCCTGCGCTGAATCAATTCATAAAAAAATGCAGCAGAAGAAAGATAAAAGTAGCCCTTTCAAGTTGGTACCGTGAGGATACTGACAATGTAAGGTTGCTGATAAAAAATCCAAAAATAATGGCAATTCAATGGATAAAGACTTTACAATCAATAGAAAGAGATAATCTCCTTGATGATATTCTCTTTGTTGATTTGTGCAATGAATGGCCTCACCCGCTATGGGCACCGTTTTTTCAAAACACACCGGAGAATTTAGGAGAAGAAGGATGGTATACGGATGTATCTATGCAGTGGATGCAGGAATCGGCAGGAATTATCAAAGAGGCCTACCCTACACTGCCCCTCACATTCTCATTTAAAGCAAATCAATATTTAAAAACCCGTGATTTATCTTTTCTTGATTTACTTGAGCCCCATATCTGGATGGCAAAATGTAATAATCATGAATTCAACAGGAAAATGGAATATGATTTCCCCTTATTTTCTAATAAAGGATACGAAAACATTGTTGAACATGCAGAAAGTCTCTATAATGCCGGTAAATCTTACTGGCAGCAACTGTTATCAGATGAAATTACAAAGACAGGTAATATTGCAAGAGAAATAAATCAGCCACTTGTAACAACCGAATGCTGGGCGCTGGTTGATTTCAAAGACTGGCCAATGTTAAATTGGGAATGGATAAAAGAATTGTGTGAAACAGGTGTTAAAGCAGCTGTTAGTGCCAGAGCCTTGCAGGCAATAGCAACAAGTAATTTTTGCGGGCCGCAATTCTCCGGTATGTGGAGAGACATAAAATGGCATCAAAAGTTAACATCTCTCATTCGTCAGGATATTTGATGCGTCCGCTCATGAATGGGAAGGTTTTCAGAATAAATCATAAATTCGCATCATT
>CAZVTW010000098.1:1367-14946 GCA_964629805.1 uncultured Bacteroidales bacterium
TTACGGCCCCCCAGCCATATCCCCAGCCAAAAGGAAATGCCGTGTTTTTATGTTGTCCGCGAATACCATAAAACTGGGGTATCAGATTATGCTGTGGCGCATTATAGCTTGATGTATTCCCGTGTTTCCTGGACCAAACCACCTCACCATTACTTTCGCCTGCCCAACCAAGATTCTTTCCCCTGGTGTAAGGATAATCTTCTTTTGAGTGGATATTGGTATAAAGCCATAAATTTCGGTAGTCATCAACCAAATGATGTCCACTATTGTCTATCAAATCGTTAAGATATTCAATAACCATATTCTTCGTCACAGCACCATTTTCGGCCAGTGGCAACTCTGTTTTTTCGTAGTATCCGGTATAAAACAGGAACACTCTCGCCAAAAGCGCTTCTGCCGCCCATTTAGTTGCATGTCCGAATCGTTCCGGGTCAGTATCATTATCATAGGTATCATTCGGCAGAAGTTCAATTGCCGTTTTTAAATCCAGTGCTATTTGTGCATATGTTTCATCAGCAGGCGATTTCGGATAATTAACAGGTTCCCTGGCAAACAGGATAAGCGGAACCTCGCCGAACACTTTAGATAATTGTGTGTAAAAATAGGCCCTGAGAAAATGGCATTCGCCCAGCACCATGTTTCGCTGCTTTTCGGAAGTAAAATCTACCTGGTCAAGTGATTCTCTTAATTTGTTAGTCCTAAAAATTCCGGCATAGGCATCTTTCCAAAAATCTTTGAGCATATTGGGAGAATATTTTCTCCATCTGTCAAGACTATGGGCTCTGTCAGCAAAAGGAGCACTTGCTCCAAAACCATCATCAGAAGCTAAAGCGCCTATTGAAAACGGGGAAACAGGCTCACCCATAATCAGAGAGGAATATGCAGCAGCAAGAGCCTGATTACAGTCTTCGAATGTTAACGGAAAATTCTGGGAACTTTTTTGGGTATAGTCTTTTACATCTAAAAAATCTTCACAACTATATGCAATGATCATCAGGATTAATAAATATGCTATTTTTTTCATAACGTTTGTTTAAAAAAATAAAACACTCATGCAGCGCAACCTGCCTCCCGACTGAGTCGGGAAAAGGCTATCCGGTCAGCAAGGTAATCTCACAGTCCGATAAGTCTCTTCTCAACTCAGCGGGGACAAATGCCTCAATTATGACAACAATCTTACTTCCGGGAGTTGACTCATCAGTGAAAAATTATAAATTCGCATCATTTCCTTCCCATCCTTCATTTTGTGTCAGCACACCATCCGAAAGCGAAATTTCAGTTTCCGGAATCTGCATAAATCCGCCGGTTGCACGTATGCGGTCACCTAAATCCGCCTGGTAAACATCAGGTTCTTCGATATTGAAAATGTCGGCCCCGTTTTGATTCTGATCGATAATCGTTCCGGCTTCGGTACCATACCATCGAAGGAGATCCCAATATCTTATTGCTTCAAAAGCCAGTTCATAGCGCCTTTCTTTTCGTAAATTCTCAATGCTGTAGCCAACCGGCGAAAGTTTTGCGCGTTCTCTCACCCTGTTGATCCCGTCAGCAGTTTCTGTGAGTTCGGAATGCATCAGCAAGACATCAGAAAAGCGTATATAAATCATTTCCTGTGAAGAAATGTTGGTTGTCGCAAATTCATTTACCACATTATCGTAGTAGTTATAGTCCCACTCGGCAGTATCTTCAGCAGATTTATCAGTATAGACCAGTATCGTAGAATATTTTTTCTGATAGTAACCGGTTTCTTCAACCATCGGGTCATTATTAAAGTAATTCCTGAAACCTTCACGCGGATGATTCATATCAACAACACTTCCCCACCTCCGGATAGTATCATGAGGTTCATCTTCAATCCACTGTTCAAGCATTATCGGGTTTACCGGTCCAAATCCATATCCCCAGCCAAAAGGGAAGGCCGTGTTTTTATGTTGACCGCGAATACCAAAATACTGGGGAATAATATTATGTTGCGGTGCATTATAGCTTGATGTACTGCCGTGTTTCATCGACCATACCACCTCGCTGTTACCATCGCCTGCCCAGTTCAGGTCTTTCCCCCTGGTATACGGATAGTCTTCTTTAGAATAACTATTGGTATAAAGCCATAAATTACGATAATCATCAACCAAACGATGTCCGCTATTGTCTATTAAATCGTTAAGATATTCGATAACCATATTCTTTGTCACAGAACCACCATCAGGCAGTGGCAAATCTGTTTTTTGGTAGTATCCTGTATAAAACAGGAATACTTTTGCCATGACCGCTTCTGCTGCCCATTTGGTGGCATGTCCGAGGCGTTCAGGGTCAGTATCATACGTATCATTTGGCAGAAGTTCTATGGCTGTTTTTAAATCCAGTGCTATTTGTGCATATGTTTCATCAGCAGGCGATTTCGGATAATTAACAGGTTCCCTGGCAGACAGTATAAGCGGAACTTCACCAAATACTTTAGATAATTCACTGTAAAAATAAGCCCTGAGGAAATAACATTCGCCAAGTACCATGTTATGTTGCTTTTCAGATTTAAAATCTACCTGGTCAAGAGATTCTCTGAGTTTGTTAGCCCTGAAAATCCCTGCATAGGCATCTTTCCAAAAGTCCTTAATCATATTGGGAGCATATTTGCGCCATCTGTCGAGACTGTGACCTTTTTCATCAAAAGGGGCACCACCCCCCAAAGCATCGTCAGAGGCAAGTGCTCCTATAGTAAAAGGTGATATAGGTTGTCCCTTGGCCAGACAGGAATATGCTCCGGCGAGGGCCTGATTACAGTCCTCGAATGTTAAGGGAAAATTTTGAGAACTTTTTTGGGTATAATCAGTTACATCCAGAAAGTCTTCGCAACCATAAACAAAAAATGTCAAAAATATAATATATATAATTCTTTTCATGATCTGATTTTTTTTAAAATGAAACATTAGCTCCAACAGTATATGTCCGTGGTATCGGATTAAAATAGACATCAATTCCCTTAGCCCACTCATCAGGAGTTGCCCTGCGATCTACTCCCATATCAGCTCCGACCTCCGGATTCGCACCAATATAATTGGTAAATGTATACAGATTTTGTGCTGCAACATAGATACGTAGTTTTCCAAAATGTGTATTATTCAACAAATGTCGAAAGTCGTATCCTATAGTAAGATTCTGAATGCGCAGATAATCTCCTTTGTTGAGATAAATGTCGGAGAAATGAGTATAATTTGCATTGGCTTTTGAGGTCAGTCTTGGATATCGGTTTGAGGTACCCTCTCCATGCCATCTATCCAGTAAATATTTCGGATAATTATCAATATATATTGAACCGGAGTGGTAACTTGTCATGATGCTGTTTCCAGCCACACCGGAAGCAGTAACAGACAAATCGAAACCTGCATAATCAAGATAAGCAGATATTCCGAATATTGCTTTTGGATTGGGGTCCCCAATCATGCCCCTGTCTTCTGTGTCTATAACCCCGTCATTATTCTTGTCAACAAAAATGACATCCCCTGGTTTTGTATCCTGCCCGTTAGCTTTAGCGCCTTCATAAGCATCTACCTCTTCCTGTGTTTGAAATATTCCGTCCGTTTCATACCCCCAGAAGTAACCGATAGGATATCCAACTTCTGCCCTGTATGGTGGCAACTGACTGTTGGCATATTCATTTATTTCGTTCCCTTCAATAAGTCCCTGTAAATTATCAATCCGGGTAATTTTGTTTTTGTTATGTCCAAAACTACCAGTAACGCCATAGGATAACTTACCAATTTTGCTCTTCCATTCGAGAGATATTTCAAAACCTTTGTTTGTGACTGTTCCGCCATTCATATAGGCAGATTCGGCACCGTGAATAGCAAGGTTAGGAGCGTCTACCAGCCAGTCTTTCGTCTCTTTGTCATAGATATCAAAAGCAAGTTGTAAGCTCCCGTTAAACAAACGACAATCAAATCCATAATCTAATTGCTGCGAAGTTTCCCATGTCACGAATTCATTAGCGATAATGGCTGGGTAAGCACCCACAGTTGGTACTGACTTATCAGTGCCAAAATAATAATCCTCACCTGAGAAATTAAAGGGAGATACATACTGGAATGGCAAAATATCCTGATTCCCATTTTGCCCCCAGCTTATTCTTAATTTAAAAAATTCTAACCAGGATTTTAAAGGTGCAAAGAAATTTTCGTTACTAACTACCCATCCGGCAGACACTGAAGGAAATACACCCCATCTTTCTCCTGGGGCAAAATTAGATGACCCGTCACGCCTGACAATTGCAGTTAATAAATACGTTTCGAGATAATCATAATTAATACGACCAAAAAATGATGCTAATGCGCTTTCTCCAATCGGACCACCAGTTAATTCGGTTGAACCTGAGATAACATTCGGATTATTCACTAAATATGCATATTCAAAGTCATTAAACAAAGAATTGGTATTCATACCTGAAATGTTTTCTCCAAGATCAATTCTTTCTATAGACTGCCCTACAAGGGTTTTAAAATTATGTTTATCATCGAGAGAAAATTCGTAGGTAAGTGTATTTTCAATCTGATAACTCATCCCCAGGCTTAAACTTTGTGTTGTTTCATCCACAAGGTTTCTGGCATAATTGCTGGAACCGATATCATAAACCGGAATAAAACTTCTATCGGAAGAAGATATTAATGAGTACCCGAAATTACTTCTTAAAGTCAGATTTTCGACAGGCTTTATTTCCAGGTATGCATTAAGCCGGATATCGTGTAATTTATCTTCATTACTACTATTATAATATTGGTATGCTACAGGATTGACCGGGTTATGAAATTTTACATAGTCATCACGTGTATAGTTACCGGTACTGTCTCTCAGGGGAAGTAAGGGGGTTGCTGAAGTCCATCGCCAGGCAGGCTTTGTACGGTTCCTGTTCTTTTTATAGGTATAAAGCAAATTCTCACCGAATGTAACAATATCACGTTGATGATTTTTGAATAGAACGTGTTTTGAATTTAAACGCACAGAGTATCGTTCAAACTTTTCTTTTATGGGGTACCCCAAAATAGCTTCCTGGTATAAATATGAGGTACCAACTGAATATGTACTGAGTTCTGTTCCACCGGATATATTAATGGAATGACTCGTCACCGGTGCATTGACATTGGTAAGTTCTTTCAACCAGTCGGTACCTTCCCAGCCTTGTTGCAATCTCTCCCAGTCAGAAGCAGGTATCTTTTCCGAAAAATCAATTTCTTTTCTGTCAGAATTTGCTAAAGATTCGTTTACAAGCATAATATATTCATTAGCAGTAACCATTTCCATATAGTTCTGCGGATTTTGAACACCATAATATGTGTCATATGAAATTACAGGCTTCCCTTCTTTCCCCTGCTTTGTTGTAATAAGAATAACACCATTGGCAGCTCTTGCACCATAGATGGCAGCAGAAGCAGCATCTTTCAGTATGTCGACAGATTCTATATCTGCCGGAGAAATATTTCGCAAATCACCCCCGGCAATACCATTGATTACCACAAGCGGTTTTGCATTGCCTATTGTTCCCAAACCACGGATGTTGATTTTAAAGTCCGAATCAGGCCTGCCGGATGTTGATATGATAGATAGTCCGGGGGACTGACTTTGAAGCGCTCTTAATGTCGAAGTGGTATTTACTCTCTGAATGTCTTCACCGGATACCTGGACGGTGGCACCGGTAACCAGCTTCTTTTTTTGTGTACCATAACCTACAACAACTGTTTCGTCAAGTTGTATATCTTTAGCCACCAACTGAACATTAATTTCAGTCTGTTCGCCGACACGTATTTTCTGTGTTTTGTAACCAATATATGAAAAAACTATAACTGACTCTTTTGAAGGGACTTCAATGGTATACTCCCCTTCAATATCTGTCAGGGTACCGGTTGTTGTACCTTCAATATACACATTAACCCCAATGACTGGTTCGCCTGTGTTCTGCTCTGTTACAGAGCCTGATATTTGTATTGGCGGAAAAATCCTGGCAGCATGTATTTGTGTACTTATCAGTACGGTTGACAGAAGCAGAGTAAACAAACTAATTACCACCTTCTTTTCTGTATAAAAAATACGATATGTGACATTTTTCATAATTTAAAATTTTAGAATTTCAATTAATTGATTGTTAAGTATCTTATCTTATCTTATCTTATCATATTGTAATGATTATATCCGTGTCTCACAGGTTTTCCAGACTGCCGGATAGACCAACAAACCTATGGGCCTCCTCTTGACTCAGGCGGAAAACAAGAGGGGACGCACATACCGGCTTTTGGTCGGCATGCTCGAAATCGAAGATTTCGGGGCGAACTTAACTTGTATCTACCCTATAGAGGATGAGAAAAATTTTTGAAAGTAAAAAATTAATGTATTTAGCGTTTTTTTCATAATCAAATATAGAAAATAATGAGGATAATCGAAAATCTAAATACACATATGGGACTATATTTATATCTTTTGGAGATTTTGTTATATTTTTTGCACATATGAGTCCATTCATGAAAGTCCATTTAAGACCAAACACTTCGTTGTTTTTCCCGTCTGGTCGAGACTGGTTTCCGTCCCGGAAGGCAGACAAAAGGTCTGTATAAAAAGAAGCCAAGTTTTAGCATACCACATTTAATCGGATTTCTCCTAAGTCATAAACTTCATGACATCCCGACTTGTGTTCGGGATGTACTCAGATTTAAAAATTCCGGGAAAAGGATAGCTTGTTCTATGCGAGGTAAAAAAAAACTATTAACACAATTAGAAGAAATAATGTATTCCCTGTAATTCATTCGCATGTTTCAAACAGATAAAAATGAGATAATATTTCTATGTTTCAGTTGAAATGACATATTATTGGAAAACCATTTTCCTTATTTTTGTGATGGAAAAGAAAACAATATAATATAGATATGAAGAAAATTACAGTTTTATTTTGTTTTCAGATCATGGTATCATTTATGATTCATGTATCTGCAAAACAATATTATGTCTCAAACACGGGAAATGACAACGCCAAAGGCACATCACCCGAAAGCAGTTTCAAAACCCTTGAGCGTTTAAATAAAGTAAAATTAAAACCCGGCGACAAAGTGTTTTTCAGAGCAGGTGATACATTTACCGGCACACTGCGGGTACGCTATTCAGGAAAAAAGGAAAAACCGATAATATTCACTTCCTATGGAGATGGGGAAAAGCCGATAATTACAGGCGCAATTACAATAAATAATTTTGTTGACCAGGGCGACAACATTTATACTGCGGAATGCGATAAACATATACAATTTTTATTTGTTGATGACAAAATAATGACTATTGCACGCTACCCAAACAGCGACTTTTTAATTATGGACGGGGGAGGCCACGATTACCTCATTGATTATGATTTTCCTTTCGAAACCACACAGGTGAAAGGAGCCACCGTTCGGATGCGTATTAATAACTGGCAGTTTGAATACCGTACAGTAACAGAATACACTGACTACAAACTTCAATTCGACAGCATACTGCACAACCGGCCTGATAAAATTAATTCCTGCAGGAAGGGATGGGGGTATTACCTTGATAACCGAAAGGAATTTTTTGATGCTTTTAATGAATGGTACTACTCACCGGAAGAAAAAGTACTCTATTTATGCAGAGATAGTAATGATTTGTCGGATAATACGATAGAAGCAAGTTATATTGATAATGGAATTGTTTTAGAGAAAGAAGTTGCTTTTATTGAGTTTCAAAATATTTGCATATCAGGCCAGGTAAAAACCGGGCTGCATTTAAAAGGATATAACAGGAATATAGTAATTAAAGATTGTGAGTTCAGTAAAATTGGTATTTTAGGAATAAAAGCTGAAAAAGCCTGCAAAAACATTGATATTATAAATAACCGTTTCTATGATATAACAGGCACTGGTATGAGAATGATGGAGGTAAGCAATTGCAAAATATCAAATAACACCATCAAACGAATTGGTTTAATACAAGGATATGGGGTTGATGCAGTAAATGGTGCTGTAGGAATTGTTATTGAAAATGAAGAAAGAACTCATGCCAACATGGAGGAATTATCGCACAACAATATTATTGCGAACAATATTATTGATAGTACCGGATATATGTCAATGCGCATGGATGGTTACAAAAGTATATGCGAGAACAATATTATGAAAAACGGATTATTAACCCTTAATGATGGTGGTTTGTTTCATTGTTGGGGTTTTGATACTGTTTATACCTTTAACAATATTATCCGCAACAATATTGCGGTGAATTGTGTTGGCGATACCAAAGGAACACCAAGCAAATTTAAAATGAACAAAGGCATTTATATTGATAACAAATGCAAAGATATCAGGGTTGAAAACAATATTGTATCTAAAACAAGTGGTGGTATTTTACTTAATTTTTTAACCATGCGATGTATTGTAAAAAATAATATTTGTTATAACAACAAAAAGGCCTTAGGGGTTTCGGCACGTAAAATACCGGGGGCAACAATTGGTCATGTAGTTACAGATAACATATTTTTCAATACAGAAAATTTGGGACATACAACAGCAATTAGTTCGCATAAAGGTAAAATGGTAAATCCGGGCATAATTGACCATAATTTATATGTCAGCCCAAACGAGAAATACCATATCCAGACAATTGAAGTGGTTAATGACAAAAAAAGTACCGATGAGTTTACTCTGAAAACATGGCAGGAAGAAATGCAACAAGATAAAAATTCAAAACTCTTTGTCCCGGTTATAAACGGCAAAGAGTATCCTGTTTCTGAAATATATATTAATGAAACCGACAAAAGCAAGTCATTCAAACTTAATCCGGCATTACAGTATGTTGATTTAGAGGGCAATACTTACAAAAATGAAGTGCAAATTGATGCAAGACAGGCTAAAATTTTATTTTACAGAGGACAATAATAAAGTAGAATCCCAAAAACAAATGAAACGTATAATGAAAAAATTAATAATTGCAATTTTCCTGGTATTCCTCTTTGTAGAATTTTCAACAAAGATTTCAGCAAAAGATTATTATCTCTCAAACACAGGGAATGACAAAGCCAACGGAAAATCCCCAAAAAGCAGTTTTAAAACCCTGCAACGATTAAACCAGGTGAGATTAAAACCAGGAGACAAAGTGTATTTCAAATCAGGGGATTCCTTTTCAGGCACATTGCAAATCAAATATTCGGGAAAAAAAGGAAAACCAATCATATTCACATCTTATGGAGAAGGAAAAAAGCCGGTTATAACAGGAACAATAAAATTACAGGGATTTTCAAAGGAGGGGGAAAATATTTACTCGATACCCTGCAAAGAAAACATCAAATATCTTTATAAAGATAATCAAATAATGACTCTGGCACGTTACCCAAATGCAGGCTTTCTGGAAATTGATGACGGGGGTGCAGATTTTTTGATTGACAGCGACCTCCCTTTTAAAGAAAATCAACTTAAAGGTGCTACTGCTTATGTGCAATTTTATGTTTGGTTGTATAAATACAGAACAGTTAGCAGCAATACCAACAATACCCTGAAATTTGACAAAACATTCAATCCTGACCCTGAAAAAGAACACCTTTGTAAAAACGGACGGAACTACTATCTGGATAACAAAAAAGCCTTTCTTGACAGCATCAATGAGTGGTATTATTCAGCAAAAGAAAACAAGTTGTTTATTTATTCTGACAAACCTATAGATAATAACTATACTTTAAAAGGTTCATTTACTGAAAATGGCGTTGCACTGTCAAAAGGAGTTTCGCATATACAAATTAAAAACCTTCAAATTTCAGGACAGACAAAACACGGACTGGCAGGCCCCGGGGATAATAATAATATTGAACTAATAAACAATGAATTTTCCGAAATAGGAGAATATGGAATTTATTTTGAAAAACACGCAACTGAACTTACCATCAAAAATAATGTGCTTTACAATATAACCGGAAATGGCATTAGAACAATGCACGCCAGTAATTCTCTCATTGAAGGAAACACAGTTAAAAACATAGGAACCATTACAGGATATGGAATTAGTGGCCTGAATAATGCATCCGGAATATGCGTGTTAAACTATGAAAAACATTACGATGATACCTTAAAGCTTTCTCATAACAATATTATCAGAGATAACCACATTAACAATATCGGATACAATGGTATTCGATTTGAAGGCTATAATACTATTTGCGAGAAAAACACCCTTAAAAATTGCACAAACACATTGCATGATGGCGGATTGATTTACACATGGGGTAAAGATACGATGTACACATTCAACAATATAATTCGCGAAAACATTGTCATTGGTGCAAAAACAAAAGCAGAAGGAAGTCATCAAATTCAAATTGGGATATATGTTGATAATAATGTAAGGGATGTTACAGTATCAAACAATATTGTAGCCAATGTTAAAGGCGGGATGACGTCGAACTGGGCTACTACACGTTCTGTTTTTAAAAACAACCTGGTATACGGTTCAGAAAGCGGATTAACAATAAATGTTCTGGATGATACATGTTTTGCTAATCACAGCGCAACAGGAAACAAATATATAATCCTTAAAAACAGGGGAAAAACATTTGTTCTGGCCAATCACAGAGGCACAAAGATAAATACGGGAGAAATAGACAGAAATTTGTATGTCGCTCCAAAAGAAAAATTTCACATCCGGTTAATCACAGTTGATAAAGAGCGGAAAGATGAAAGCTGGCTCACACTGAAAGGCTGGCAGAAAGAAATGAATGTTGATAAAAATTCAGAGTTTTTTGTCCCTGAGAAGGACGGAAAAACATATCCATTTTCGGATATTTTTATTAATGAGGGTGACATCGAAAAAAAATTTCCCCTTGAAACTAAATATAATTACATTGATTTAGAAGGAAATGTTGTAAAAGACGAGATTAAGCTGAAAGCCAGACAGGCTAAGGTGGTGTTTTACAGAGTCAAATAGTTCATAAAAGAGTCCCGTTTTATAAAGCCTTTTTATTCCCGTACTCCTGCCTGCCGGAGATATCAGAGTATCATCTCTGCTGATATATTTCTGAGACACCCCGGTATTTCAGGGGTAAGGATTTTAACAGAATGGAGTGCTGACAGGGAAATAGTTTACTGTTACGGTAGTTTGTCAAAATAATCTCCGAAGGAGTTATAGTAATTCTTAGGTACATACTCATAAAAAAAATCAATTCATGAAAAGAAAAGTGATTCAATTACTGGCACTTACATTTCCATTATTTGCATTTATCTTACATACACAGGCAACAGAGTATTACATCTCAAACGCAGGCAATGACCATGCTGACGGAAAATCCCCAAAAACCAGTTTCAAAACCCTGCAAAGGTTAAATCAGGTAAAGTTAAAACCTGGCGACAAAGTGTACTTCAAATCCGGCAATTTTTTTTCTGGTACTCTGCAAATCAAACATTCCGGCAAAAAGGAAAAGCCAATCATATTCACTTCTTACGGAGAGGGAGAAAAACCAGTTATAAGCGGAGCTGTTGTTGTAAAAAACTTTCATCAAGTTACAGAAAATCTGTACAAAGCATCATGTAAAGAAAATATACAATATGTTTTCAGGAATGAAAAAGCCTTAACCCATGCGCGCTACCCTAACAAGGGTTTTCTTAAAATGGATGGTGGTGGTCATGACAATTTAATTGATTATGATTTTCCCTTGAGCCAAAATGATATTGTCGGTGCCAACATACGCATGCGCATTAACAACTGGCAATACGAGTACAGGAAAGTGACCGAATTACAGAACAATAAAATTAAATTTGACAGCATTTTATGGAATCGCCCTGACTGGAAAAATTCGTGTAAAAAAGGCTGGGGATATTATCTCGACGGGAAACAGGTTTTTTTAGATGCAACAAACGAGTGGATTTATTCGAAATCCGGCAAAGAATTATCACTCATATCGGATAATGCTATAGAATCTCATGATGTTATTGAAGGCAGTCATATTGAATACGGGCTCATTTTACAAAAAGGTGTTTCATATATAAACCTTTCCGGATTAATCATTTCAGGACAAACGAAAAACGCTGTTGAAGCTTTGGGCAACAACAGTTTTATTAATATTAGCAACTGTGAATTCTCCAAAATTGGAAAATACGCCTTAAATTTTCATACCGGGTGTAGCTATATTCATATTTATAATAACCGGATAAATAATGTTTTCGGGAGTGGTATCAAATTGTTCGAAGCAAATAATTGCAAGGTTGAGAACAATACCATTAAAAACATTGGATTGGTAACCGGAATTGGCATTGATGGTGTAAACGGGGCAACAGGCATTACCATAGAAAATGAGGAAAAGTACCATAAATATCCATCTGGTCTTGCGCACCATAATTCTGTAAGCTATAATTATATTGACAGTATTGGTTACGGTTGTATAAGGCTGGACGGGCACAGCAGTATTTGTGAGAAAAATATTGTAAAAAATGGCATGCTTACCCTAAATGATGGTGGATTAATTTATTGCTGGGGGTATGATACCACTTATACTTATCACAATATTTTCAGGGGAAACATTGTGATGAATAGTTATGGGTATACAGAAGGTACACCCACAGACCATAAAAAAAATCATGGGATATATATTGATATAAGGAGCAAGGACCTACTTGTTGAAAAAAATACCATAGTTAATTGTAACACAGCAATATTAAACAACGCGCAATGTTTCAGAAACACATTCTTACATAATATGTGTTATAACAATAATAAATCCATCAGTTTTTCCGAGCGGTGAGGGGGAGCCGGTGGAGGCAATACGTCTTATGTACACGATAATATTATAAAAGAAAATGTTTTTATCAACCTTAAAAACATGCAACACACCCTTAATATTGCCAACCACATGGGTACCGAAATTAACCCGGGAATACTTGACAGCAATATTTACATAAGCCCCAATGAAAAATTTCATATTAAGAAAATGGTTGTAAAAACAGATGAAAAACTTACAAAAGACCTTACATTAAAAGGATGGCAAAAACTATCAGGGCAGGACAAAAACTCACAGCTTTGGGTACCAGGAAAAGGCGGGCAAAAATATCCCTTTTCAGATATCTTAATCAATGAAACCGATCAGGATAAAACCTGTCAGCTCGATTCTAAACGTCAGTATATCAGTTTAAACGGCAATATTATAAAAGACGATATCAAGTTAGAAGCCAGGGAAGCAAAGGTGGTGTTTTATCGGTATAAATAAATGAGCCTGCTTATAAAAGCACCATTTTTAGCAAAATCTTACTGCTAAGGTAACAGTCAACTGTTTCTACAGTTTATCAAAGAAAACTCCGAAGGAGTTAAAGCGTTTCTTAGGAGGGGACTTATCAATTAAAACCAGGATTTTTAAACTTTATTTTAAATTATGATGATGACGCACAATTTGTTAAAATGTTTAGCTATTTTTTTCTTGCATTGAATTACCCGGCACAAAACACACCCTGGCAAATTGAGGTAACCAGGCAGGTGCAAAATTATATCTCGCCTTCAATAGGTAAGATACTGAAAGAATTCAAAGATAAATATTGGAATTACTATCATTCGTTGTTGAAATATAAACAAG
>CAZVTW010000099.1:0-2424 GCA_964629805.1 uncultured Bacteroidales bacterium
GAACATAAAAAGCTAAACTGAATAAAAATTGTCCCAAGAAGAAAATATTTTTGCATTGATTTCAAAAGACCTTGTTTTTTAATTAAATGATAAAATTATGGATTTACAGTCCTGCAGGAGCGAATACGTTGTTTGCAGGAATAATCCCGGTTATAGTTTTTTTAAAGCTTTTTTTACCAATTCTTCAACTGTAAGGTTTTTTTCCTCAGAAATTAATTTATCCATTGTCTTTTCCACTTCTTTTTTCGGAAAACCCAACATGATTAATGCAGATAACGCTTCTTCCCTGAGAGTATTGTTTTGTCCTGTAAAAATTTCTTCTGAATGAACATTTTTACTGACCTTGTCTTTGAGTTCAATTATCACTCTCTGTGCGGTTTTGATGCCAATTCCTTTTATGGCTTTCAATTTTTGAACCTCACCATTGACAATGGTTTGTTCAAGTTCTTGCGGAGACAGGGATGAAAGCATCATACGTGCTGAATTGGCTCCTATTCCGGAAACCGAAATCAACAACCTGAAAAAGCGGCGTTCCTGTTCATCAGTAAATCCATAGAGCGCCTGGCTGTCTTCGCGAATAATTTGATGTATAAAAAGCTTTATATCACTGTTTTTGTCTCCGGACAATTGTGAATAACTGTTTAATGAAACATGAATCATGTATCCGATGCCCTGATTGTCTAAAACGACATATGCAGGGTTTAATTCTACAATTGTTCCTTTTATGAAATCATACATAAGTATAATAATATGAGTTGTTTAGATTATTGACGTAAACCGGACTATATGGTTTTGAGGAGGCAAATTTAAAAATAAATTTTACCAGTTAAACGTTATTTTGATTTTTCTCTTCGCGGATTGAATTCTCTTTAAGTTCAGTATATTGAGTTCTTTTTTTGTGAATTTCAAGAGCAGTGTATAAGGCCTGTCTAAAAGATGTTTCAGAGGCATTGTTTTGCCCTGATATTTCGAAGGCTGTCCCGTGTGCCGGGGAAGTCCTGACAAACGGGAGTCCGGCTGTGAAATTCACGCCATCTTCAAAGGCCAGTGATTTAAATGGTGTAAGACCCTGATCGTGGTACATGGCCAGGATAACATCGAATTTTGTGTAGCTGTTTGAACCGAATATTCCATCTGCTGAGTATGGGCCAAGGGCAAGAATGCCCTCGTTTTTGAGCTCATTGATTGCAGGTGTGATATGTTCAATTTCCTCTTCTCCCATCAAACCGTTGTCACCAGCATGTGGATTGAGTCCGAGAACTGCAATCTTTGGTTTTCGTATACCGAAATCTTCAATCATAGATTTATTCAGTATTCTCAATTTATTCAGAATATATTCTTTTGTTATCATTGAAGGTACTTTTGAAAGGGCCATATGTCCGGTGGCAATGGCAACGCGTAGCTGTCTGCTTAACATTATCATGATGGTTTGTCCGCTGCAGCCAAAAGCCTGAGCTAAATATTCAGTATGTCCGGTAAACAGTTCATCAGCAACAGGAATATTTTGTTTATTGATTGGGGCAGTTACAAGTATTTCTATTTTACTTTCCTGTATGTCTTTTACGACCCGTTCCAAAGACTGCAAAGATGCCTGACCGGCCTGGTCTGTTAATTTTCCCAGCTCAACCCTGATATTATCATCAATACAGTTAATGATATTTGACCGCTTTGTATGCGCATCCTGAGGATTTCTGATGTTATTCAGGCTAAAATTAGTAATATTCAGCGCTTTTCTGTGGTAGGCAGCAATTTTTGGCGAACCATAGATGACAGGGGTACATAATTCTATTATCCTATTGTCCATGAGTGTTTTTATAATAACTTCATACCCGATTCCATTGATATCTCCATGTGTTATCGCTACCAATTGTTTGTTTTGATCTGATTTCATATAGATATATTATTATATTAGATTTGTAGAATGTTTACGTGCAGACCTCCTTAGAGTCGCTTCGCCATGAATTAGATGAAGCATAAATTGAAGAAATCTGTACGCTAAATTTTTGCAAAAATAATAACTTCTTATTAATTATACGATTACAAATCTATACATATTTAAAGGAATAATTATACAGTCATCGAGAATTACGAAATTGTGCGTAAAGATATATCAGGCAATGATACGAAAGTAAGAATAAAAGTAAGGCTAATATACTAAGAAAGCATGCTTTTAACTATTTTTTTGAATATGTAAATACCTCTCATGAAATAAATCAAAAAATCCCAACCTTTCATTATCAAAAGATTAGGATTTTGTGTTGAGGTCTCGAGCGGATTCGAACCGCTGTACAAGGTTTTGCAGACCTCTGCCTAACCACTCGGCCACGAGACCTTATTATTTGAACCGCAAAATTAATAAAATATTCTAAAAATATGAAAAATATTTATTCTTGTATTATACTATTTGAACGATGTAAATATTTT
>CAZVTW010000099.1:2524-14755 GCA_964629805.1 uncultured Bacteroidales bacterium
AAATATGAAAAATATTTATTCTTGTATTATACTATTTGAACGATGTAAATATTTTCATCGTATTTTTATTTTGATAAAACAACACTTACCTGTTTAATTTTTCCTCCCATTGGCGGATTCATTTTCGAAACTTTCACTGTTGCCTTTTCTATCCCTTGAAATTTCGCATACAATGCTTTCAGAATCCTCTCTGCTATGTGTTCAAGGAGATACGATTTTTTTACCATTTCTTTTTTTATAAGTGAATATGCTTCCTGGTAGTTAAGTGTATCTCTCAGATTATCTGTCTGAGCTGCCGAAGACAGGTCTCTTTCAATGGACAAATCAATAACGAAATGATTCCCGGCTACGCGTTCTTCTTTGAAACATCCGTGATAGGCATAGAATTCCATGCCCTCGAGTTGTATAAGTCCCATATTTTTTTTTATGAATTTAGTAACTATCCTTTTCTTTCAATTAAGCAAAACGTATCTTTGTATTTTTATGACAAAAATATATTTTTCCCGTCAATTGTATAATTAAATTACTCATAAACACTAAAGATATGGCTGAGAATCCAGTTGAAAACACTGAAGGAAAAGAAAAAAGTCTGAATTTCATTGAAGAGATTATTGAGAAAGATTTGGAATCAAACAAGCATGGAGGCAGGGTTCATACTCGTTTCCCGCCTGAACCTAACGGCTATTTGCACATTGGTCATGCCAAGTCAATATGCCTGAATTTTGGTCTGGCTGAAAAATATAATGGCAAGTGCAATCTTCGATTTGACGATACAAATCCGACGAAAGAGGAGGTGGAATATGTCGAATCAATCAAAGAGGATGTCAGATGGCTTGGATTTCAGTGGGATGGACTGTATTTTGCATCCGATTATTTTGAAAAACTTTACCAGTTTGCTATTGCTCTGATAGAAAAAGGGAAAGCCTATATTTGTGAGTTAACACCTGAGCAGATTAATGCATACAGGGGAACACCCAAAGAACCTGGTCAGGAGAGCCCATACAGAAACCGGGCGGTTGAAGAAAATTTAGACTTGTTCAGACGGATGCGAGCTGGTGAGTTTGAAGATGGTAAATATTTGTTGCGGGCCAAAATTGACATGGCATCACCAAATATGCACATGAGAGACCCGATTCTTTACCGGATAAGGCATGCTCATCACCACCGGACCGGGAATGATTGGTGTATTTATCCCATGTATGACTTTGCTCATGGTCAGTCTGATTATATCGAAGGCATTACACATTCAATTTGTACCCTGGAGTTTGAGGTTCACCGGCCATTGTATGACTGGTTGTTAGATAACATTATTGAAGGTGAATACAGACCCAGACAATATGAATTTGCACGGCTGAATATGTCTTACACCATTATGAGTAAACGCCGGCTTCTTGAACTCGTTCAGCAGAAGATTGTCAGTGGGTGGGATGACCCAAGAATGCCGACTATCTCAGGTTTGCGACGCAGAGGTTACACACCTGCCTCAATCAGGAATTTTTCAGAGAGGATTGGGGTAGCAAAACGTGAAAATGTTATTGATGTCTCTTTACTTGAATTTTGTGTCCGGGAAGACCTGAACAAGAAAGCACAAAGAATTATGGCTGTACTTGATCCGCTAAAAGTTGTCATAACGAATTATCCTGATGATCAGACAGAAGAATTGGATGCTGTCAACAATCCTGAGGATGAATCGATGGGCACAAGAAAAGTACCTTTCTCAAAAGTTGTTTATATTGAAAAAAATGACTTTATGGAAAATCCCCCTAAAAAATTCTTCAGATTGGCCCTTGGCAAAGAAGTTAGATTCAGATATGCCTTTTTCATTACCTGTAATGAGGTAGTTAAAAATGAACAGACTGGTGAAATTATTGAACTACGCTGCACATATGATCCTGCCTCTAAGGGTGGTCAATCGCCTGACGGGAGAAAAGTGAAAGGGACTATTCACTGGGTATCAGCCAAACATGCTATTGATGCGGAGATCAGGCTTTATGAAAGACTTTTTGATGATCCTGATCCGGCTGGCCATAAAAACAAGGATTTCAAGGAATTTTTAAATCCAAATTCCCTGCAAATTTTGAACAACTGTAAAATAGAACCATTCATAAAAAACAGTTTACCAGGAGATAATTGCCAGTTTGAAAGACTGGGATATTTCTGTGTGGATAAAGATACCACAGATAATCATTTAGTTCTGAACAGGACAGTGACATTACGTGATACCTGGGCAAAAATTCAAAAATCCGCGAAATAGTTTCGATTTATCATTTTTTTTTATTACTTTTGAATTTCTGGAAAGCCATTTAGCTGATAGCCTTTAATTCTATGAAAAGAACTACAATGTATTTCCCTGATTAACTGATTACTAATAAAGGATATCCGGACTAAATGGCTTTTTTTTTCCTTTATCACGAACCATTCTAAACTTTTTTCTTTTTATTTTTCCCCTGTATCACTGAGCCTGTGATGTGTTCATAAAATTAGATCATTTGACTGACAAATTATTATTGCAATTAACCTAATTTTTTGTTAACTTTGTTTGACACAGGATTAATTCCGTTCTTGTACCATCCCAATAATAAAAACTTTTCAATTAGGTAATTATGAGATTTATAATCACTATAATATGCATCTTATTCATACATTTGCACAACAACGCACAAAGCTCGCTTCTGGCAGATAATTTGGAAGACCGGGTTGATCAACAAAAAGAAAAAATATTATCTATCATTGGTGAGGATAAATATATTTATGCAACCCATGAAATCAAGAGGCACTCAATTTCTTTTTCTGACGGCTCATATATGTATTATCTGAACGAAGATGATATACCTATCAGAATCTCAACGATTACAGGGAAAGAGGCATTCGTTGAAATGTATGACCAGAAAGACTGGATAATGCTGACAGGTACACAAAAGGATGATCAGATTAATTATGCTTACATTGCTGAATATCTATTTGAAACAAGAAAAGAGGAAGAAACAGAGAATTTAGAAATTATTTCTGGTTTATTATCCTCTAATAAATGGGACAGATACCAATTTGACAGAAACCGGCGTGATTTTTTATTTTGCAAAGACGAAGTAAGATTGCCATATTGTGTGTACAGAGTTGAACAAGATTTTTTCAAACGGGATAAAGAAAATACCTACATTGCTGATCTTTCAAAAAGAAATTGGAATCTTTTACCATTATTTCCAGGCGAAAAGAGGAGGCAACATTATACCGCAGAAGAATTATTAAAAATTGAACAATTAGCATTTCAGGCTCAGAACGATCTGGAGGTCATTGTTACCCTTTCAAATGAAGCCAGGTTTGACAGAACATCCATCCTTTACAGGTTTGTTGAACAATCTGATATCCCTGAACTTCTAAAAAAAAGCCTGGTTTTAAAAAACAATGTGCCAAGTTTTAAGTATTTTTCCAACAAAGGAGAAGAATTCGGTCGATTTTTTTGTGCTGATGACAATGTCTATTATTATCGTACAAATCTACAACCCCGTATGTATAAATTAAGCCTGAACAAATACGACATCATGTTTTTACCTCTCATTTCAAAGGATGCCGAAAATGGATATACAAGATGGATTGATAAATCTGCACAGATAGAAATAATTGTTTATAAAAAAATTATTGCAAATATTGAACAGATGGATTAGACAAGTAATGATATGTGTCTATTTTTGTATATTTTCAATAGCAAATTGAATTCGTTTAATAACTTCCTCCTTACCCAACATTTCTGTAATATCAAATAAATGCGGTCCCTTCAGTTCGCCAACAATTGCCAGGCGTAAAGCATTCATGACCTGTCCCATGCCTGCACCTGAACTTTCAATATATTGTTTTACCTGTTCCTCTGTATTTTGGGAACTGAAAGGTTCGATTTTTTCAAGTACTTTTATGAGTTCTTTCATGGTATCAGGCGTGTGTGTCTTCCATCGTTTTTTGACAGCCTTTGGATCGAAAGTGTCCGGAGCTTCGAAGAAAAAAGCAGATTGTTCCCAAAATTCAGAAACAAAAGAGGCTCTTTCTTTAATCAGAGAACAGACCCTTGCAATGTATTCTTTTTCTGCATCTATCCCTTTTTGTTGTAGTATTTTTTGGTATTCTCCGGCCAGGAATTCATCAGATTTCTCCTGGAGATAATGGTGATTAAACCATTTTGCCTTGTCCGGATCAAAGCGGGCGCCGGCTTTTCCAACACGTTCAAGAGAGAATGCCTGAGTAAGTTGTTCAAGAGAAAATCGTTCCTGTTCTGTCCCGGGATTCCAGCCTAAAAAAGCCAGAAGATTAATAAAAGCTTCCGGAAAATAGCCACTTTCCCTGTAACCACTTGCTATCTCACCTGTTTTCGGGTCTTTCCATTGCAGCGGAAAAACGGGAAATCCAAGCTTATCTCCGTCCCTTTTACTAAGTTTCCCTTTGCCTGATGGCTTTAAAAGTAAGGGCAAATGAGCAAATTCCGGCATGGCATCTTCCCAGCCCAAAGCTTTATACAACATCACATGAAGCGGTGTTGATGGAAGCCATTCTTCGCCCCTGATAACATGTGAAATTTGCATCAGGTAGTCATCTACCACATTCGCCAGATGATAAGTTGGCATGCCGTCAGATTTGAAAAGTACTTTATCGTCAAGTGTTGATGAATTTACCTGTATTTCGCCCCTGACAATATCCTTAAAAATAATATCCTGTGCATCTGGCATCTTAAAGCGGACCACATAGGGTTTCCCTGATTGTAACAGGATATTTGTTTCTTCCTGGCTTAAAGAGAAAGAATTATTCATTTCCAACCTGACTTCAGCATTATACTGAGGATTTGGTATCCCTTTCTCTTTGAGTCTTTCCCGCATTTGTTCAAGGTCCTCCGGTGTATCAAAAGCATAATAAGCATGACCTGAATGAATGAGTTGCTCAATATATTCCCGGTATATTTTTTTTCTTTCACTTTGCCGGTATGGACCATACTGCCCGCTGGTTTCGACGCTTTCATCAGGTAAAAGGTTAGTCCATTTTAATGATTCCAGGATATATTTCTCAGCACCTTCAACATATCTTGTCTGATCAGTATCTTCAATTCTTAAAATAAATGTCCCGTTGGTTTTTTTGGCAAACAAATAATTAAACAAAGCTGTGCGTAAGCCTCCAATATGCAGTGGTCCGGTGGGACTGGGGGCGAATCTGACTCGTACCTGATTTTTTTTCATACATTCAATATCTGTTATTATTTTATTTATTGCAAAATTAATAGAATTTAAGAAAAGGAGAAGTTTAGAGAATGGTTAAAAAAAAACTTTCCGGCTTTTTTTTATTCGTTAATATTAAAATGTATTTTTGCCGCTGTTAAAAAAATATATTATGAAGAGATATATCATTTTTATTATACTATTTTCGCTTGTTCCTTTTTATTCTGTCAATGGCCAGAAGGGGGCAACATTTGCCTGGCGTGGGTATAAAAATTATCTTGCCAAAGATTATCAAACAGCAGCTGAGTATTTTACAAAAGCGATATCAAAAAATGCTGATAATGATACCGCATATTATTATCTTGGCGTCTGTCAGTATCATCTGAAAAACCGAAACGGGGCACTGAAAAGTATGAACATGGCAATCAGGAAAAATCCGAATATGATAAGGGCATATTATTTCAGGGGGCAGGTAATGGGCAGGCTTAATAATTCACTTGAAGCTATTAATGATTTTCGAAAGGTTGTTCTGCTTGATCCGGATAATATCAACGGATACTATTCTCTGGGCGTTGAATATACTAACATAAAGAAATACAAAGAGGCCAGGCAGGCATTTGATAAAGTAATCAACATGAATCCGGGCAACAAATATGCTTATGCATACAGATACAGGGGCTTTAATCATTATATGCTTGGTAATCCGGAGCAGGCAATCAGTGACCTGAATACATATATCTCTATGGGATATGACGATGAACACTGGGTCTATAAAACACGTGGGAATGCCAAAATTGAAACGAAGGATTATCAAGGCGCTATTACGGACTTTAGCGAAGCAATTAAAATCAGCGGAATGAACTACGAACTCGCGTTTCGCGGAAGGGCCAAAGCCTATATGAAATCCGGACAGTATCAAAAAGCCATTGACGATTTTACCCGGGTTATTGAACTAAATCCTGATGATCCTTATGCTTACGATAATATGGGCTCTATTATGTCTCTGTTGGGTGATGTAAAAAAGCGTGGTGGCAATACCGGTTTCGGCGCTGAATATCCAACACCTGAAGATTATTACACTGAAGCTATTTTTTATTTTGACAAAGCCATTCAACATGATCCTGATTATTATTTAGCCTTTTATCATAAAGGTGAAGTGTATGAAAAAACAGGCAGGTATAATAAAGCGATTACAGAATATGAACGTGCTAATATTATTGAGCCGGATTTTAAAGGAGAACGCTTATCAGAAGAAGCAGCAGAACTTGAGATTATTGAGAAAAAGTTTACTGACACCACAGAAGATGATATTTTAGTGTCAGGAGAACAGGGAGTATTAATGCTTCGGTTGCAAAATTCAGAGAAGGGAATTGCCAATAATATTAAAATTCTGATAGAATCTGAACCTGCTCATACAGATATTGAATTTAAGTCTGTTCAGTACTGGGGAGATATTGACAGGGGAAAAGAAAAAACAATAGAAATACCTTTTCAGACAAGAGATGTGACCAGGGAGGGAAATGTAAAAATATACTGCAAAATATATGACGGAACAGGCCATGAGCTTGCAAAAACGCATTATACGATTGCGCTTTCAGAATAATAAAACATCTACGTAAATTTTTCAATTGTCATCTTATATTTCTCGCACAGTCCTTTAAGTTGTTGGATGGTAAATTCTGAATAAATCCTTATATAGTCATTCATTCCTTCGAATGAGAACAAAGATGCAAGTGCAGCGTCAAAGTTATTGTTTTCTACATTGTTTTTAACGAACTTAGTTATTTGTTCAAACAATTTCCATTTCAGATGGTTTTCAATTCGAAAATACATTATTGCTTCTTCCTCAAGGTCTTTAAGAAAATCATTTCCATCAAGCCGGCCAAGAATAAAATATTTTTGAAATTTCAATATGCTATTGGTGTTCACTTTCTTCTTTTTCATGAATTTAATACCCTCATCCCTGAAGCAGCTTTGAAGATCAGCAATATAATCAAATGAGGTAAGATTTTTAATGCGAATACATGGAAAGTCTTCATTATAAAAATTCAGGTTACCATATAAAGCGCCAAATTGTTCCTGAAAGTACTTTTTTATTTTTTGGGAGGCCCTGGCAATAATCTCACTTGAATATGGTTCTTTTGTGATGAAAAAAATCAATCCCGGTTTTGTTTCTGAAGGCAAATTGTCACCATGATATCCAGGGAAAGGGGTAGTAGACTCAACAACAAAAGTGTCTGGTATGATTTTATCTTCTATTGTTGAAATAAGCTCAAGTTTTTTAACAAACCCAACTGCTTCGAATGTATTTTGAGATTTTTCCATAATATAATGATTTACTGATGAAAATTAAATCTTCGTTGCGTATTTTCCTAAACAATTCAAATCCACATAAAGTTGAGCAGTCATAAAACTAATTGTTTCTATTTTTTTTACATTTGCAGTTATTTTTAGCAATATGGGTGTATTTTTATTTGACAGCATTGTATTTGGCCCGGTATACAGCAGAAGACTTGGTATCTCTCTTGGTATAAATCTATTACCAAATAATTCAAAAATCTGTAATTTTAATTGTATTTATTGTGAATGCGGACTCACAAAGAATCGCGAAAGCAAAAACCATTCTTTTCATCCTGTTAATGAGGTTGTTGACGCCCTTGAAAATCGCTTAAAGAGTCTCAGATCACAAGATGAAAAGATTGATACTATCACCTTTGCCGGCAATGGAGAACCAACCCTGCATCCGAATTTTCCTGAGATAGTTGAAAAAATCGCAAAATTAAGAGATGAATTTTTTCCCTCTGTGAAAATAGCTCTTTTATCAAACTCAACAACCATCGGCTCAGAACGTATTTATACTGCCATGTCAAAAATTGATTTAAATATCCTGAAGCTTGATTCGGCCAGGGAAGAAACAATTAAACGTATTAATTGCCCCCTTGTACCAGTGAATCTTAAAAAAATGACAGACAATTTTAAAAAGTTTAATGGAAAGTTTATTCTGCAAACACTCTTTATTAAGGGAACCAGGAATAAACAATCCATTGATAATACAACAGATAAAGAAGTGAATGCCTGGCTTGATGTGCTTGATATAATAAAACCGGAACGTATCATGGTTTACACAATATCCAGAGATACACCGGTAGACAACCTGGAAAAAGTGCCACTGCAGAAACTTGAACAAATTGCTAATAAGGCCAGATTGCGAGGATATTCAGTAGATGTTTCGGGGTAAATAACACTTGTGGACAAACAAAAAAACATACTCATCTCACCCCTTTACTGGGGACTTGGTCATGCTTTTCGTATAATACCGGTTATCAGAGCAATTCTTGAATCGGGACACAAAGTTTTTATTGCAGCTGACAGGGAATTACAGCATATTTTTTCCTGCGAATTTGGAAATATTACCTTTTTTCCATGTCATTCCTCTCGTATAAGCTATTCTTCCGATAAAGGGCTTACTCTTATGATCCTTATTCAATTGCCCAAAATTTTTAAGAATGTATACCTTGAGCATAGAAAATTGAATAAAATAATCAAAAACAATCATATTGATGTTGTCGTTTCAGATAACCGTTACGGAATGTGGTCAGAAAAGGTAAGATCAATTTTGATAACTCATCAGCTGGCAATTAAAATGCCAGGGCAAATTAAATTCCTGGAACCATTCATTCATTCACTTACGAAATTGTTTATTAATAAGTTTGATGAATGCTGGATTCCTGATTTTCCAGGGTCTGAAAATCTTTCCGGCGAACTGGCTCACAATACCACAATAAGAAAAACCATAAGATTCATCGGCCTCCTTTCAAGATTCACCCATTTTCAGGCTGAAAAAAGTCAGGATATAAAGTACCCATATATAGCCATCCTATCAGGACCGGAACCTCAACGAACAATATTTGAAGAGAAAATCATTAACATCTATAATAACAGTACAATAAAACTACTTATTGTCAGAGGAATTATAAGTCACAATTGCAAAATCAGGAAATATTCAGATAATATTGATATACTTGATTTCTGTTTTGGAAAAGAATTGTATCATTACATCATACAATCAGAGCTTATAATTTGCCGGTCAGGCTATAGTTCTCTTATGGACCTTGTTGCATGCAGGAAACAAGCTCTGCTTATCCCTACACCTGGTCAAACGGAGCAGGAATACCTGGCAGGTTATCTTCAAAGAAAAGGCTATTTCTTTACCGTTTCACAGGATGAATTGCAATTGGGTTATGAAGAACATGCTAAAAAATATTACCCCCCGGATATTAAATATGATAAATCTTTTCTGCTTAAAGCAATTGGTAGTTTGTAACTTTAATCTGTTTTTTTGTTTTTGAGGAATTTTTCTGTCTGCTTTATTTTCTTTTTTATGAATCTGTTAAACCTCACTATTGAATAGATATAGCTTCCGGTAAAAAAGACTATCCATACAACAGCAAAAAGAATGATTGACAGGTCTGTACTTACATACAAAGTTGATAAAGGGATAACAGAAAATGCCAAAGCAAGTAAAAAATATTCTGTAAAATGTAGTTTATATTTTACAGAAAGTATATTTTTTTCATTGTGTTCAACAGAGAAATAACCTTTAGATACACCATTTAAAAAATGGAACCCGTTCCAGATAAACCTGAACATTGACCCGTCAAATCTTATTGTGTCCTTAACAGGAGCTGATAATTTCATTCCGGAGGAACGTACCTTTTTTGTGACCTGAAAAATCAATTCGTTGGAGAAATCTGTCTCGTCCAGATAGGTGTGTACTTTTTTTCTTCGTTTATAGCTTAATGGATATGCCACAAATCAATAAAATTTAGTTTGTCATGTCATTCGTAAAATATTCATCATAGTATGGGAAGTGAAGAAAATTAATAATTTAATCTGTCATTGTAAAATAGTAACATTTTCATGTCCGGATCAAAAAAGACAAGTTTTCCTTCTTTGAATTTTCGCTTTTCCTTGCTGGGGTCTTTGTAAACAGTTAAATCCTGAAAATAGTAATAGCCATTCATCCTTTGTATACGACGTTCATTGGCATTCAGGTTATCCACCTCAATATGCCGGCCACTTTCTTTGGTTGGTTTGAGTTGACTGATTCTAAAAGTTTTATCATCGCCCAGCTTAAATCTGAACAGGATATTTTCACTAATTGGCTGATTGATGAAAATTTTATTTTCTTCAATTATCTTATGGACTTTTTGAGCGCTTTCATCCTCCATTGTCCCTGCATAAATAACATAGTTATTTATTTTTGAAGCTATTTCATTGGTAGCAATATATTTATACTTGAACTGGAATGTTTCGGTTGATAACTCAGGAATTTTAAACTTACTAAGTTCTTCATTCAATTTCACATAATCCTCTTTATCAAAATTTATTGCTTCTACTGATTTTTGTTCTGTTCTGGTTTGACATGAATAGAATTGTAAAATCAAAACAAGCAAAAACGAAGGTATGAAATAATAACTGCTATTTATTTTTTTCATGATCTTAGTCAGATTCATAGAAAGTGAAATATTAATACATATGAATAATATAATTTTATTTCCAAACTAAGATATAAACTTTAATCGGAATTAACAAAAGGAAAAGTGAAGTATAACAAATATAATGTTTATGATTTCTTTTTGAGTAATGAAAAAGTGAATGTCGTGCCCTTGCCATATTCACTTTCCGCATGAATTTGACCACCGTTTTTTTCCACAAATTCTTTGACCAGTGTTAATCCCAAACCTGTTCCTTTTTCGGGGGAGGAGCCAATTTCTGAATGTTTTTCGAGCTTAAATAATTTATTAATATCCTCGTCTCTAATTCCAACCCCTTGGTCCTGAATTGAAACGATAATTTTCCTGCCTTCTTCCCGGGTAACAATATTTATTTTTCCGTCTATTTCTGAAAATTTAATAGCATTAGAAACCAAATTCCTAAAGATCGTATTAACCATATTTAAATCTGCATAAACAGAAAACTCTTCATCAACCTGAGAAGATATCTGAATATTCTTTTCATCAGCATTGAGTTTTAAGAATGATATGATATTTTCAATGATTGGTTTTATTTTTAATAACTGTGGCCGGAATTTTATCGTTCCCTGCTCTGAATTTGCCCAATTCAGTAAATTATCTACCACAAGAAATAATTGTTGTGAAGAATAATAAATGTAATGTGAATATTCTTTAATGTCTGAATTAACATGTGAATTTTCAAGATTTTTTATTAAAATTTCAGACATACTAAGCAAAGAAAAGAATGAATTTTTCAAATCATGTGAAATGATAGAAAAAAATTTATCTCTTGTGGCAAGGGCATTCTTTAGCTCTGTCTCAGATTTTTTTAATTTTCTGTTTGTTATACTTTGTTCTTTATTGATTGAGTTTAGTTGTCTGTTTTTATCTTCCAGAGTGACAGTTTTTGAAACCAGTTCGTCTGTACGTCTGCTAATTTTCTTTTCAAGTAATTCATAATGGTTTTTTATTGTATCCGTCATAATTCTAAACTGTTTTGTCAGTGTGGCAATTTCATTGTTTCCTTCAACATCAACTTGATTGTCAAGGTTTCCATCTATTATATTTCTGGTACTGTTAACAAGTTTTTTTATGGGGCTGATAATTTTTTTTGACCGAAAGTAGACCAGACTGATAATAATAACTATTGTAATAAAAAACAGAAGTGAAATTTTTAATAACTCTCTTTGTAGAATTTTTTTATCATTTTCACGATCCGACACAATTCTTACAACGGAACCTTTATATAATCCTGCATCACTCCGGTTTATATAGATGTAATCATGATAATATGTTTTGCCTTGATTTGTCTCTTTCATCGTGATTTTATCGTGGTTATTGAATAGTTTCATTAATTTTTCTTTATGACTCTCCTTGAGTACAGCCTCCTGACTCAGGGAAAAGGGGTTGTCAGCGCCAATAAATAAATCAACAGAAACTATTCCGGCATGTTGTTGTGAAATATCTTTTATCAGCTTGTTAATATAGTTTAAAATATCATCAGCTTTTTGAGAATAACAGCC
>CAZVTW010000100.1:0-14694 GCA_964629805.1 uncultured Bacteroidales bacterium
TGCAAATAAATTTTGAAATAGAAAGAATATATTGTTATTGTTTTCACATTTTTTTAGTGTTTTTTTTGTGATTAAGTGATAAAAGAAGATAATATTGTCTGAGTCCTGCATTATTCAATACATGGAATCTTGAAACACTTGAATTATTTTTTTGTCATAATGTATTTATTTATATCTGTTATAAACAAGTCAGATAAAATTCTTAACTATTTGTAATAGGACAAAATGATTTAGGGTATTACCATCAGGAAAAAATAGTTTTATACCTAAATTTCTAAAATGAAATCGTAACGAAACATTGAAATGTGCTTTGAAATTGAGAAGCGCATCAAAAAATATCGCAAGCGTAGCTATTGTTACGGTGAGATATTTTGCAGAGAGCATTCTCAATAGCAATGTACAGTTCAGTGTTGCAGTAGATTTTCGTTTTAGAATTTTAGGTTATAGTAAAACAAAGAAAATTTTATAACCTGAAGTGACCGGATAACAGAAAATTTATACATTTACAAAAGTATCATCAGAATCTAATACCCATAATAAGGATGTCATCAACCTGTTCTAGTTCACCTTTCCATCCGGTGATTGTCTCATCAAGAATTTTTTGTTGCTCTGCCATTGGTTTGGCCTGAATATCAGTCAGTAGCCTGTAAAGTTTTTTCATCATAAATTTGCGATTATCTTCACCTCCAAATTGATCAATATAACCATCTGTCAACAAATAAATGAGGTCTCCTTGCTGAATCTGAATAACATGATTTGAGAAAGGGGTTTCCTCTTTTACGTAAATTCCAATAGGCATTCTGTCGGGTTTAATTTTGAACAATTCAACTGACTGCAGATTTTCATCTTTTTCGGAACGCATTTTTAATTGCATACCGGAATATTGTTTATAATCTGTTTTGTCTGCCTTTTTCACTACAATGAGGGGATTATTTGCTCCTGCATATTGCAATTCACCCTTTTGTTTGTTATAAACACACAATGAAATATCCATACCATCCTTCATTTCTTTTGGATCACCGGTTTGATGTAGTGATTTAATAACAGCATCACGCAATTGGTTCAAAATAATATTTGCTTTTATATCATCAGGATTGTTTTGGATGTTTGCATTGGTCACTTCATTGAGCAGAGATATTCCGAGCATACTCATCAATGCGCCAGGAACGCCGTGTCCGGTGCAATCAGCAACGACAATAAAGACATAATTTTCATGGGAATACAACCAGTAAAAATCTCCGCTGACGATATCGCGGGGCTTATAAAGGATGAAAAAATCTGACAGATTCTCACAGATGTAATGTTTTGGTGGTAACAACGCAGACTGGATGCGGCTGGCATATTGGATACTGTCGGTTATTGCTTCCTTCTGTTCATGTATTTTATCGCGTTGAATTGTGGCCAGGTCTCTTTGGCCCTCAATTTCATCACGTTGCCTTTCTATTTCCTTTTTCTGAATCTCCAGTTGTTGATTTTGAAGGACAATTTCCTCCTTTTGTTGCTCAATTTCATGGTTTTGTTTTCTTATCAGCGTTAATTGCGCCTTAATAAATTTGCTGAGAAAGAACTGGGCTTCAATGATAACCAGGAAACAACAAACCAGGCTAAAATATTTGGAGTACTTTGCGTGAAAATTCAATACCGGATCTTCACTGTAAACCGGAAATTCAAAAGTGAATAAAAAAATTGTTAATGTAATAAAAAAGAGCAGGACAACTAATTCAAGAATTAAAAATTGTTGTTTTGTAAGTCTGAAGAGTCCCCAGGCTTTTATTTTAATGTGTTCCATTTGGTTAGGAAGATCATTCATGATATAATTTTTTTAACAAAATAACAACAATTGGCAAATTTAAAAAACTTTAACGGGATTTATTTTTATTAATTCATTTTACTATTTATATTAGAAGAATTTATTTTGTAAATGTAATAAAATTTCGGATGTTAAATTTTAATATGCCAATTTATAAGATAATAGAGAGACATGCTTATTTGTTTCGCTGTAACATATTTAATATCAAATTAATACCAGTATAAGACATTTATATAGCCTTAAATGATAATAGAGGCGGATGTTTTAATATTTACTTTTAGCATGCTTATTTCATTTAATTTTCATTATATTTGTAAGACCGAAAAAGTTCTGCTATGGATTCTGAAACAAAAGAAAACAAGAGTAAACAAAAGAAAAAGTACATAACAGAGGAGGAGAATATCAATAGCGCTGCCAAAGAAGCTTCCAGTAAAAAAATGCTTATTATCGGCAGTGCAGTTCTGGGTATTATACCATTGGTATTCTTGCTCTATATTGTACTCGGCCCTGCAATTAGCATTTTGACAAAGGATATCAGCGCTCAAAAAATGAAAATTATTGCAGGAGAAGTTAATTTGCGTTCAGAAAAGAGTATCAAATCCTTTGTGCTTGGTAAATATACATTTGGGACTGACGTTCTGGTATACGAAGTAACCAATAATTGGGCTGAGGTGACAATTGGAGACAGAAAAGGATATATGTCAATTGATTTTTTGGCAGATGAAAAGGCCTATTTCATTATTGAAGGTCTTTTTGGTGATAATGCCTCACGATGGCAAATATCCAGGACAAAATACCGAACCGCTTTAGCTGCTTTTATTATTGACAGTGGCTATATAACCAGGATGCCTGAAGATATTCAGCGTGAATATTTTGAGGATGAAGAATCGGAAAGAGAAGTTGTGCAAATAATGAGTGAACCCGCAGGCATGCGTTATAATTGTTATGCTTATGGCGATTTTGATGGTGACAATCATTCAGACGCTGCATTTGTATTAAGAAATCTGACAAGTGAAACCAATAAGCTGGTCATTTTTAGTTTTAATAAGGCTGATCCAATCAGCAAACGAAAAGTGATTTATGAGATGGATTTAGATGAGCCATATTTTTATATTCGGCACGGAAGAAGAGGTACATGGTGGTATCTTGATAAAGAAGATGAATCTGAAGAAAATAAACGTCGAAGGAGGCGAAAACAAAAATTACTTATTGATGCCGTTGTAATTGGTACTAATAGAAATGTCAGCTTTAATGATCCTGTTACACTCCTTGTTTATAATGGCCATGAGTTTGAAATGTATAAACAATAAAAATTCCCTTTATCTTTAATCCGACTTTATAATTCCATAAAATCAGGGAAACTCTTTCTGAAGATGTAAGTCTTTTGGTGGTAATCTAATTGGCAACAAATATGTTTCACGCCATTTGTCAGGATAAAAAAATCCACATTTAATTTAAAATTGTATTCTGCTGTTTGGTCCAGGGTCTTCTGTGTGAGTTTAATATGTGGGGCTTTACATTCAATAATCAAACGAGGTTCTTTTTTTTTATTATATACAACGGCATCACATCTTCGCTGGAGATTATTATATTCAATTTGCATCTCAATGGCGATCAATCCTGCCGGATAACGCAATTCACCTGTCAAATATTCAACAATATGCTGCCGCACCCATTCTTCTGTGTGAGTTTAATATGTGGGGCTTTACATTCAATAATCAAACGAGGTTCTTTTTTTTTATTATATACAACGGCATCACATCTTCGCTGGAGATTATTATATTCAATTTGCATCTCAATGGCGATCAATCCTGCCGGATAACGCAATTCACCTGTCAAATATTCAACAATATGCTGCCGCACCCATTCTTCCGGAGTCAGGGCAACATATTTCTTTCTTATTTTGTCAAAAATATACTTATTTTGTTCTCCGGTTTTAATTTTAAAATGATATTTAGGAAAATTTAATTGCTGCATGAAATATATTTAAATATTTACAGATACAAAATAAACAATTTTTTCATAAGTACCTTCATTGTTAAATATGAAAACAAAACAGGAAATAGTAGATAACTGGCTTCCAAGATATACGGATAAACCAATTGAAGAATTTGGTCAATATATTCTCCTGGTAAACTTTCACCATTACCTTGATTTGTTTTCGGAATGGTTTCATGTTCCGGTTTTGGGAGAAGAAAAGCCAATGCCTAATACGACAGCAGAAGGAATAACCCTTATTAATTTTGGTATGGGGAGTCCCAATGCCGCAACCATCATGGATTTGTTGAGCGCAGTGCGACCAAAGGCTGTTCTGTTTCTTGGAAAATGCGGAGGACTCAAGAAAAAAAACAATGTCGGAGACCTTATTTTACCAATCGCAGCAATACGGGGCGAAGGGACTTCAAACGATTATCTGCCTCCTGAGGTACCTGCTCTTCCGGCATTTAATCTGCAAAGAGCTGTTTCAACCACTATCCGGAATTTTAGAAATGATTACTGGACAGGCACTGTTTATTCGACAAACCGGCGTGTTTGGGAACATGATGACAGATTTAAAGACCTGTTGAGAAGAACGCGGGCAATGGCTATTGATATGGAAACAGCCACAATTTTTACAGCCGGATTTACAAATGGAATTCCTACAGGCGCTCTTCTGCTTGTTTCTGATCAACCAATGATCTCAAGTGGCGTAAAAACCTCTGAAAGTGACAGGACAGTTACTCAAAAATATGCTGATTTGCATCTCAGAGTTGGTATTGAGAGCTTAAAAGAAATAAAAAATAACAGACTTTCTGTTAAGCATCTGAAATTTGGATATTAACTATTTAAATTAAGATTTTTGAATATGGCGAGTTTTAATCAAATAATGACTGATTTAAAAAACAAAAAATACAAACCTTTATATTTGTTGATGGGTGAAGAAGCATATTACATAGATAAAATCTCAGAATATATTGCCAAAAATGTATTAACAGAACAGGAAAAAGATTTTAACTTAACAATTCTATATGGCAAGGATACTGATGTAACAACAGTTGACCATGCTTCACGACGTTTCCCGATGATGTCCAAATATCAGGTAATCATTGTAAAGGAAGCACAAAACCTGCAAAAAATAGAAAATCTTGTCCATTATGCCACTAAACCATCTAAATCAACAATATTAGTAGTTAACTATAAATATAAATCATTAAACAGGAATAAAAAAGTTTATAAAGCATTCGACAAAAACGGTGTTGTTTTTTCTTCAAAAAAAATTTATGACAACCAGGTACCTGATTGGATTATCAGTTATTTAAAAGAAAAAAAATACACAATTACGCATACCGGGTGTGCCTTAATGTCTGAGTTCGTTGGTAACAATTTGGGCAAACTTGCCAATGAACTTGACAAACTTATGATGACCCTGCCTGAAAAAACGGAAATTACCCCTCAACATATTGAAGAAAACATTGGCTACAGTAAAGATTTTAATAATTTTGAATTGCAGGATGCAATCAGGCGAAAAGATGTTGTAAAAGCAAACCGGATTATTAACTATTTTGCTCAGAACCCAAGAGACAATCCAATTGTTTTAACAATTACATCTTTGTATTTTTTCTTTAGCAAAGTATTATTATTTCATTCTTTAAAGGACAAATCAAGGAACAATGTTGCCGGCAAATTACAAATTCGTCCGTATTTTGTTAAAGATTATGAATATACAGCAAAGAGATATCCAATAAAAAAAGTTGTTAGTATTATTTCAATCCTTCGTCAATATGATATGAAATCAAAAGGACTCGGTAATGTTTCAACCGGTTCGGAAGGATTACTTAAAGAATTAATTTTTAAAATTATACACTAATTATTTATGATAACAATCATCATCATTATCGTATCAGCAATTTTTTCAATCATTGCTTTTAACAGGAGAGATATTTTTTACAAATATCAGTTCAATGCTTACCAAATAGTGCACAGGAAAGAATGGTACCGCATTATTACACATGCTTTCCTGCATGCAAACTGGGAGCATTTGATAATTAACATGTTGGTTTTTTATTCTTTTGGCAGAAATCTGGAATATATTTTTGCCTCATTATGGGGAGGTATGGATATTATCCTGTATGTATCGTTATATTTCGGTGCCATTATTATTTCCAGCCTGTATTCTCTGTATAAGGAAAAAGATAATCATTATTACAATGCTGTTGGCGCTTCAGGAGCTGTTGCTGCTGTCACTTTTGCCTTTGTTTTTTTTAATCCGCTCGAAAAAGTATGGTTTTTCGGTCTCATTCCTATACCCGGCATTCTGTTTGCGCTTTTGTACCTTGGTTATTCTTACTATATGAGTAAAAGAAATGTAGACAATATCGGACATGATGCACATTTTTACGGAGCAGTATTTGGTTTTGTCTTCCCTTTGATTATAGATATTCAGTCAATACATATTTTCTTGAGCGGGTTTTCAAACATATTTTAATGCAGATAATTGAGAATAAAGCGCTTTTCCTGGACCGTGACGGTGTCATCAACAAGGAAAGAGGGAAATATACTTTTAGGCTTGAGGATTTTATTATCAACGATGGATTAACCGAGGCCCTGAGACTTTTTCAGGATAAAGGCTACCTGTTAATTATCATCAGTAACCAGGGGGGCATTTCTAAAGGTCTTTACACGAAAAAAGATGTTGATAAATTACACACCTTTCTTCAACAATTTTTATCAGAAGAAAATATTTCCCTGACAGATTTTTATTATTGCCCTCATCATTCAGATATAGAAACTTGTTTTTGTCGTAAGCCTTCTCCTCTATTATTGGAAAGAGCAATCAACAGATACAATATTAACCGTGGTATTTCATATTTCATAGGTGATTCTGACCGGGATATCGAAGCAGGTAAAAAGGCCGGACTTAATACCATTAAGGTCGTTCCAAATGAAAATTTGTTGACAAATACTCTTATCAGGAAGCTGATTTATTAGTTCATGCCGGGATTCTCCGGGAAATTTGACCAGATTTTATATTTTTCGCCCAGTTTCGAGAGTGTTTGTTTCCAAATATCATCTGAAAAGGCCATGATATCGTGTGAGGTGAGTTTTGTGACCAGCCAGAAATCCTTACCTATTTCATTGTCAAGTTGTTTGGGATGCCATCCGGAATAACCAACAAAAAACCTGATTTGATCGGGTTTGATAATTCCTGTAACAATGAGTTCCTTAAGTGTATCAAAATCACCTCCCCAATATAAATCATCCATAACATGCATACTTCCGGGAATAAGGTCGCCTAAAACATGCATAAAATGTATGGAATCAGTTTTTACCGGTCCTCCAATTGATACATTTGCGGCAAATTCCGGAAAATCTTTTATCAATTTATTGATATTAAAATCAATAGGTTTGTTCAAAATAAATCCGACACTTCCATGTGGATTGTGTTCAGTAAGCAGTACCACTGATCGCTTAAAGTAGATATCTTTAGAAAAGGGTTCGGACAATAATATTCGACCTTTTGAAGGAGCAATGTTATTATGTTTGATTTTAAATAAATCCAAATCCAAGTCCATCATTATTACTAAAATTTTTTTTTAAAATAGGAATACAATGCTTCAATTTTTGTTTTAGAAATATATGCAAAAAAATTGAATCTTCAAAATAAAATTTCATGAACATGGTGAGTCTAATATATTTGCTGTAAACGGGCACAATTTTTTGGTTTCACCTATATAAAGTTCATTTTAATCCCTTTCAGATAAGTCATTCATGTAAATATTAATTGTCATAATCAATAAACTTTATACTTTTGTATATAAATATTTTATTGTTTTGGCATTATGATTGTAAAATTTAGGTTACGAAGCAGGAATTTACCTTTATTGATGATGTTTTTACTATTGATTGTTCTTTCTTCATGCTTCGAGAAAAGAGTGATGTATATACAGCCCCAGGAAGGGGAAAAAGATACCGGCGTATTATACCGTACCCATAAACCAGAGTACCGGTTAAAAGTGAATGATGTTTTGTATATCAGGTTGGTATCAGAGAATGAAGAGATAGCAGATGTGATAAACAACCAATTTCAAAGTTCCGGGAATCAGGGAAGGAGCAGTATGGGAACCGGAAGTCAGGGCGCCGGTTTTTATCTGAGCGGTTACCATATAAATGATACAGGATATGTTGATGTACCAATATTAGGCCCTGTTAAAGTTGTCAACAAAACAATGGATGAAGTAAGAGAGCTCGTTCAACAAAGAACCGACCGGGTTTTTCGTGGTGTCAAAGCTGTTGTTAAACTTGTTAGTTTCAGAATTGTTTTTATGGGAGAAATTGGCCCCACAGTAAAATACTTTTACCAGGAGGAAGTAAATGTCATTGAGGCTTTGGCAAGCGTTGGCGGTGTGAGTAATTTTGGGAAACGACATAATATTCTTGTTCTGAGGAAAACAGATGAGGGTTACGAAACGTATAGGATTGATATTACCAAAAGAAACATTATTGAATCTGAACATTTTTATTTGCATCCAAATGATATTGTCTATATAGAACCTATTGCCACTAAAGGATTCCGTGTTGGTATTACAGATTATATGTTTGTGCTCTCAACTATTACCTCAATATTGACCACGATATTGTTATATGTGAAACTATAAACTGAATGGAAAATAACTTCGTTGAAAATCAGGCGGTCACTAGTATAGATGTAAAAAAATATATATTTAAAATTTTATCATACTGGTATCTGTTTATCATAGCTTTTGCCTGTGCCTGGATATACATTTACATACAGAATAAATACATACTCCAGCAATATCAGGTTCATGCTACGATTCTCGTAAAAGACAGGGTTGGTCCTGAAAATGTTGTCGGCGGACTCAGGTTAGCGCCTCAAAGAGGTATGGAAGACGAGATAACTATATTAACGTCTTATTTCCTGACAAAAAAAGTTTTAAATGAGCTTGACTTTAATATTTCGTATTTCAAGGTTGGTAATTATGTAAATGATGAACTCTATAAAAAAGCGCCTTTTACTGTCATTGCTGATACATCACAAATGTCCTTTAATGGACAATCTTTACAAATAAGAATATTGGATAAAAATGAATTTGAAATTCAAAAATATAATAAATCGGAAACTTCTGAAAATCACGTCTTTGGGGAATTGTTTAGCATAGATAATATGACCTGTAAAATAATGCTAAATGATAATTTCAATGAAAGATATATTAACAAGGACTTCCTGGTTGTTTTTAACAGTGAAAATTCACTTATTCGCACATACTCCAATAAGCTCATCATTCGACGGGTCAATCAGTCAAATTCAATTCTTTCGCTGAGTATAGTAGACAGGGTGCCTGAGAAAGGAGCAGACTATATCAATACATTGATTAAAGTATATCAGCGACATGATTTGAAAGAAAAAAATGAAATAGCTCAGAGTATCATTGATTTTATTGATAGTCAATTGGTAGCAATTGTTGATTCGTTGACCGAGGCACAGGATAATCTGCAGACTTTCAGACTTAACAACCAAATTATTGATGTTGATGATAAAGGCAACACCCTATTCAATCAACTCGATGAGTTGTTGAATAAAAAAAGTGTCCTTAAGTTTCAAAGAAAATATTATCTTGATCTTCTCGAAAATATTAAGGATGACGAAGAACTCAGATCCCTTATGCCCCCGTCTATTATTGGGATTAATGCCCCAATGTTAACCGGATATCTGAATGAGCTTGAAGAGCTTGTTGCTGACAGGGAAATGTTAAAGTACAGTATAAAGAAAGATATTCCAAAAATTGATGTTATTAACTTTAAAATAAAAAAAGCGAAAGAGGCATTGCAGAACTACCTTTATCAAATACTTGAAGCAAACAGAATGAGTCTTGACGAAATAAATGATGAAATAAGCAAACTAACAATAGAAATACAGAAGCTTCCACATAATGAACGGCAAATCCTGAATCTGACACGAAATTTTCAACTCAATGACAATCTTTATACCCATCTTTTACAGAAACGATCAGATGCTGAAATTACAAAAGCGTCTAACAAAAGTGATATCAGATTTATAGATTACGCACTGGCAGATAATGCAACAATTCGTTCTACAAACCAGGCGAATGAGACAACAGCTTTTATTATTGCTTTTTTAATTCCTATTGCTTTTGTACTGCTTAAAGACTATTTCAATACGAAAATAACTGACAGAAGTGATATTGAAGGGAAAGTCAGGATTCCTATATTAGGTTCTATCGGCCATAATCCGAGAGATACTGAAATAGCAGTACTTGAAAATCCGAATACACCCCTGGCTGAAACTTTTCGTACATTAAGAACCAATCTGCAGTATTTTCTTGTTGAGAAACAATCCAGGATTATATCCCTGACATCAACAATAAGCGGGGAAGGCAAAACTTTTTGTGCAATAAATCTCGCTGCAGCTATCGCTATTCTGAACAAAAAAGTTATTCTTGTTGGATTAGATATGCGGAAACCAAAAATACATAAGACATTCAAAATTGATAATCAAACAGGATTAAGCACATATCTCATCGGGCAGAATAGTGCGGATGAGATTATCAAAAAAACCAGGAATGAAAATCTTTGTATTGTTACATCAGGGCCTGTCCCTCCAAATCCGGCAGAATTGATAGAAACTGATCGAATGTCTGGTTTTATTGACAAAATTAAAAAGGAGTATGATTTTGTTATTATTGATACACCTCCAATTGCACTTGTTACAGATGCATTGCTCATTTCTAAATTTTCGGATGCTAACATTTTTGTCGTGCGTCAGGAATACTCTAATAAGAATATTGTCAGTATACTAAATGAACTTGAAAACAATAAACAGATCAATAACCTGAGTATTCTTATTAATGATGTTAAGATAGGGAGAGGTTATGGAAATAGATATGCTTATAAATACGGATACAAATTTGGCTATGGTTATGGATATTATCAGGATGACAGTAATAAAAGTTTCTGGAAAAAAATAAAACGCCGTATCAGTTAGAAAAAACTTAATTTAGTAAGATGACTTATTTTTTTGTACTTATTATATCGATAGTATTATTATGTCTGACTTTCATTGCGTTTTCCGTCAAAGTGTTGCTTGTTAAAAACGGGGTATTCCCTCCAACTTCTGTTGGCAGAAACAAAGCATTGAACAGGAAAGGTATTTATTGTCCGAAAACACAACAGAAAATTATTGATAAAAACCTCGCGAAAAATATGAAAACAAATCCTGAAAGCTGTAAACATTGCGGACTTGATTGCTAACAAACAGCATTTGTTTACATGTGTACAGTGTTTCAATTTTCGCATGAAATAATTCATCCATACTATCACCAATTTTTTCAGGACATAAGTGATGTTATTTGTATCCCCATATTTATGAGTGGACTCATTTATGGTATATTATCTTTAATTTAAATCTATCAAATTATGAAAAAAAGTTGGATTTTGTGGGCTCTCATTGCCCTGTTTTTCACTTCCTGCGAAGGGTGGGAAGAATTTTTTGAGGATTCGGATGAAAAAGAACTTCTTGATGAAGTTATTATTGATCAGAACGGTGGAGTCATTTCGAATGAGGATTTTCAACTGATTGTGCCTCCCGGAGCTTTTAGTCAGTCAGAACAATTATCGCTTTACATTGATGAAGGCAAGAAACTATTTGAAGAAGAACAAATTTCAAGCATCTATTACATCGAAGGTCTGCCGGAATATTTTACAAAACCATTACGGGTCAAAATCCGGCAAAATGGTACCACAGAAGGAGATATTTTCCTTTCTGTGAGTTCGACATACTTTGCCAGAAGTCTACAGGACGAAACAGAAAGTGTACGAATGATTCAGGCAACAGATTCTTCTGGCTATATAATTGGTGATATTGATGTAACAAGCCGGTTAAAATCTTCAGTGAAAGAAACCGGAGATGGAGGATTTGGATTGGGTATTCTGGCTGTTTCTAATTATCTGACCAGAAAAACTGAACATTTTACAATTTGTTATCCTTCTTCATTACTCTTAAATAATGATGAGCCAATAGAAAAGCTGGCAGATGCACTTGAATTTGCCTATGACACGTTATCAGGCATTGGCTTTACCTATAGCAGCAGAACATATTGGCCTGTTGAAGTGACAGTGAAAAAACTCAAAAGCAGTGTATATGGATATTCGACACGAACTTTTCCATGGACAAAAAATTGCGGTGTACTTGAGCTAAATTCTGAGAAAATGAATGAAATTGATGAAATAATTACTACTGCCGGGCATGAGTTTTTTCACCTGGTTCAGGATTTATATAACACCGATGATGATTATACCTGGATAGCTGAAGCTTCTGCGGTCTGGTTTGAAGGAATTATGGCCAAAAATTCTTCATATACTTCCTCAATCCGCGCGGGTCATGAACTCACCCCATTTAACGGCTTATCTCCAAAACCTGACGGAGACCACGCTCATCATGGGTATGGGATGTCTGCTTTATTTAAATACCTGGTTGAGGAAAACAATGTTAAAATAGTCTCAAAAATATATGACCAAATTAAACTGGATAAATCTCCGGGCAGCGCTATTAATTTAGCAAATAATGATATCTATTCATTTTGGTGGGAAAAGTTTTACAGGCAATACATCCTGGGTAAAATTTATAATGACGTTTCTCCTCTTACTTTTTCCACAGGTGCCGGCGTACAAACATTTGAAATAAACCATGACGGAGATACCGCCAAAAGTTTTGAAGGAAGCATTCAGGACCTTTCGGGGAAGTTGTTTGTAGTGAAACCAAAATATGAAGATTTGGAACCGGAATTTTCTTTGGAGGTTTCCTCCCCCGAAAAAAACAGGAAAATCACAGCTTTTAAATATAAAGGAAATAATATTGAGTACCTGACTACAGGAGAGCAAAAAGTTGTAGTTCCTGATCTGGCAAAAATGGCAGAAGAAAAAGCTTTCATTCTCATTTTGTTAACAAATACCAACTCAACTGCCCCCGGGTACAACAGTACAGAAAACTATACATTAAATATGAGGCTCAATTCAGCTATTTTTAATGTATCTGACGTTACCTCAGTTCATGTGGGTTATTTAGTATTTCATGATAATGCATACCTGGAGAATGGAATATATACCCATGATGATTTTTCAAGCAATTGGGAAGGAAAATCTGTTGACGGTACGTTTCAAAACAATGTCTTCAACGGAACAAAAAAAATCCCTCCTTCTGATATGACTTATGGCACTACCACTGTTTCTATCAGGGTTGAAGTTGATCCTTCTACTGGTATGATAAAAAGTTTATATTATCATGATAACTGGGAAGATGATATGAGTAGTGCAACAAATTCTGCCACATTAAGGGCAAAAGATTTGCCTGTCAAAACAAATGAACCGGGCGCTTACATTACATATGAAGCAACAGGAAAGTCTGTATGTGACTATATAACAGGGTTTTCATCTTCCTGGTCTGGCGATTATGGAAAGGGCAATCGTTCGGGGATAGTATGTGATGAAGGTGTGGAATTCATGTCCGGAAATAAAGCGTCGTTAGTGGTCGTTTTTTATAAGTAAATGTATGTATCCATCTGATGGCAAAAAGTCATCAGATGGATTTTTTGACTTGATTCAGAAAAATTTTCTTGTCTATTTTACAAAATGGTCTAAATCCTCAACCAGGTTTTCTTCAAGGGTTGCCATTCCTTTGGCCAGGTTCACATCAGCGCCTAATCTTTTAAAACTCATCCCCATAGCATACATTGTGCGGAAAAGGTTATGAGACCGGCACTGTTCACCCATCTGCCCGATTCTTATGATTGGTTTACCAAATGCGCCGGATATTTCTACGCTGAATGTATCGGCCATATATTTTCTGACTGCATTGCCAAATTCCTGGTTCGGAATTTCAATGGCAACAACTGAATTCAACCGATATTCTTTTGGGATGAATAATTTCAAACCCATAGATTCAATAGCAGCCTGCAATGCGAGTGAACTCATTCTGTGTCGCAGGAAACGGGTTTCCAGGGTTTCCTCGCAGATTAAACGTAATGCTTCATGTAAAGCTAAGATACCCGGGACAGGCGCTGTGTAATGATACCTGTGATATCCCCAGAACTCCAGAGCTCGTCTGACATCTAAGCACCAATGCGGGCAGGAAACCTGACGGTTTTCAGCTATGCCCCAGGCCTTTTTTGAGAAGGCTACCAGTGAAACGCCGGGAATGGAAGACAAACCTTTCTGTCCACCGGTTATGACCACATCAATACCCCATTCGTCCATGTACAAAGGCATAGTTGACAGGGTACAAACAGCATCTACAACCATGAGAGCACCATTTTCACGGGCAAGTCTGGCAATTTCCGGAATATCTTTATGCAGGATACCGCAAGACGTCTCACCCTGTACCATTGTGACGATGTCGTACCTGTCAAGGGCAAGTTCTTTTTCGACAAGGTCAGCGGTTATTGGCTTATTTTCCTCTGGCTCAAGTATTTTCGTATCAGCCCCGACGGCAGCTGCCATCTCACCAAACCGGCCACTAAAGGTACCGATTTTGCAAATAAGCGCTTTTCGACCAGCCCATAACAAATTCGTAATCGCCATTTCCATTCCTGCTGAAGAAGGGCCGGCAATACCAAATATTTTATCACTTGAGGTCTGGAATAAATATTGCCCCATCCGTTTAACCCTTTCAATGACCTGGTTCATGGTATCACCCAGATGATTGATGACAACACCGTTTGCCTGGGCAACAGCAGGCGGTATGGGAGTCGGACCAGCGCCCATGAGTAACAAAGGTTCTGTTGGTAGAATTTTATCCAGCCCCATGTCTTTAGGCGCTGATATTTTTTTAGTTTTAATTATTTCTTCCACTTCATGTACTTTCACAACAATGA
>CAZVTW010000101.1:0-14658 GCA_964629805.1 uncultured Bacteroidales bacterium
GATGAGGCAGGTGAAAGATTTTAATGTGCGTCCCTATCCTTTTTTAATCATTGCATCCCTGTTTTTTCTGTGGGGAGTTTTCACCTGTATGAATACACTCATTATTCCACACCTGGAGCAATTGTTTTTTGGGAAAGAAGACATTTCATTCAATTTCAGGAATGTTTTTTTCGGCGCCTATTTTATCATAGCTATACCTGCCGTCATGTTGCTGAATCATAATGGGTATAAGACAAGTATCATCATCGGCCTGCTGATTGTTTCACTTGGAGCTTTCTTATTTGTTTTTGCTGCTGAATACATCTCTTATCCCTTGTTTATTACCGGTGTGTTTTTCCTCGCTGCCGGTATTACAGTCTTACAGGTTGCTGCCAATACCTATATTGTACTCATGGGTGATGAACGTTTTGCTGCCAGCAGGTTAAGCCTTGCCCAGGCTATCAATTCACTCGGTTATGTCAGTGTGCTTGCCATTTATCTGTTTGACGATTTCACCATCAACAAAAGCATGATTTCTACTGCCCAAATTATCAAATCACCATATCTGATTTTGGGATTTCTGCTTGTAATCCTGCTGCTTTTTTTCCTGAGAAATAATCTGCCTGCCTTTCCTGAAAAACAAAAATTTGATTTCATCAAGGCGCTTAAAAACCGCAAACTGCTTTTTGGCGCTGCTGCCATCTTTTTTTATGTGGGGGCCGAAGTAGGTTTAAGTTATTATATACGTGATTTGTATTTCCTATCAGGATTTGAAGAAGACTATTTGGTTTATGCGCTCATTATTTTCTGGGGAGGTATCGGCCTTGGGCGGTTGATTGGATATTATGCTTTTCATACCCTTAACAGCATTCGTATGATACAACTATTCGCTTTTATTGCCATTACAGCCCTGATATCGGCGTTTTTTCCGGACTACCATATCCTTATCTGGATTTTTGCTGCTATTGGTTTGCTGAATTCTGTGATGTTTCCTGTCATTTTTTCAAAATCCCTCAGGGCATTAAAACAAAATGTAAATACCGGGGCAGGTTTTCTTGTCATGGCCATTGCCGGTGGTGCGGTTATACCAAAAATTATACATGTTATAAGGTCAAATTATAGTTTTGTGTTATCATTATCTGTCATCATGTTTTCATACCTGGTAATTTTTTTCTATGCAAGGTATATGCTGAGAGCAGAGAAAGAATAATGGTATACTAAAAGTGTCTGAAGTTTTAAAATTTTGAATGCTATAAGTTATTGAAAGATTGATCGTTAAAAAATTATAATGAATCTGTTAATGATGATTTTTCATTTCTTAATCTGTTGATTCGTTGATTCGTAGGATATTAAACAAATAAACAAATACACAAATAAACAAAAACTTCCAATTTTATGAATTTGGGTTTTACAAAAAAAAATGTATTTTTTTCTTTTTTTCTCCTCTCTCATTTTAGTCTCTTTTCTCAGACGTATCTTGATTCATCCCTAACAGTTGAAAAAAGGGTCAATGATCTTCTTTCCCGTATGACCCTGAGCGGGAAAATTGGCCAGATGACACAGGCTGGCAGGTCTTTTTTAAAAAGTAGTGAAGATATTACAACATACGGACTTGGCTCATTGTTGAGCGGTGGAGGATCAGGGCCTTCAGTTAACAAACCCGGAAACTGGGCTGAAATGTATGATGAATACCAGTCGTTTGCTCTTGAAACAAGGCTTAAAATCCCTTTGATTTATGGTATTGATGCCGTCCACGGACATAATAATGTGAAAGGTGCTGTTATTTTCCCGCACAACATTGGCCTGGGCTGTACCCGTAATCCTGAACTGGTAAAAAAAATTGGTGAGATAACAGCCCGCGAAGTTGCAGCCACTGGGATAGACTGGACTTTTGCACCGTGTATTGCTGTTCCGCGAAATGAACGCTGGGGAAGAACATATGAAGGGTTTGGTGAAACACCTGAGTTGGCAGAGCAATTCGGATATGCTTATATTCTGGGACTACAGGGAAATTCATTGAAGGCCACCGAAACCATTGTCGCTTGTGCCAAACATTTTGTGGGTGATGGAGGGACTACCAGGGGAAAAGACCAGGGTAATGCTCAGATGGACGAGGAAACACTCAGAAATATACATTTACCAGGATATATTAAAGCCATTGAGGCTGGCACAGCAACCATTATGGCATCTTTTAACAGTTGGAATGGTGAGAAGCTTCACGGGCATAAATACCTATTAACTGATGTGCTGAAAGGTGAATTAGGTTTTGAGGGTTTTATCATTTCTGACTGGGCCGGGGTTGACCAGGTACATCCTGACTATAAAACAGCAGTGAAAAAATCAATCAATGCAGGTATAGATATGGTCATGGTACCGGGAGATTATGTACAGTTCACAGAAATCCTCAGCGACCTGGTTAATGCCGGTGAAGTTCCGACAGAACGCATTAATGATGCTGTTTCAAGAATACTACGGGTCAAATTCAGGGCCGGATTATTCGAAAAACCGTTTTCAGACCCTTCCTTGCTGCCTGTTGTCGGAAGTCCCGGACATCGGACTGTTGCAAGGCAGGCTGTTCGTGAATCTGTTGTTTTGCTGAAGAAAAAGGATGGTGTTTTGCCATTACCCAGGAATCCAAAACATATCCATGTTGCCGGGAAAAACGCCAATGACATTGGAAATCAATGTGGCGGCTGGTCGATTTCGTGGCAGGGAAGCAGTGGTAATATAACCGAAGGCACAACTATTTTTGAAGCCATTAAACAATCAGTTATGACAACTGAAGTTACATATTCTGCCAATGGCGGGGGTGCCGGTGATGCAAACATTGGTATTGCTGTGATAGGTGAAACTCCTTATGCTGAAGGGGCCGGTGATACGGATGATTTGTCTCTGTCCCCAGAGGATATTGAGGTTGTCAAAAACCTAAAAAAAAATGGTAGAAAGGTTATTGTCATCATTATTGCAGGCAGACCCCTTTTGATAAATCCAATTATTCCCTTTTCAGATGCTATCCTGGCTGCCTGGTTACCAGGCACCGAGGGTAGAGGAGTGACTGATATTTTGTTCGGGGATTATCAGCCTTCAGGCTCTTTAAGCCATTCATGGCCGGCAACAATGGAGCAGATACCCATCAACATTGGTGATTCTGTGTATCAGCCTCTGTTTCCTTATGGTTATGGAATTCAATCCTTTTCTGATAGTCTTCCGGCTGTAAAACCTGAAATCTATTCACTAACTGTCAATGAAACCGGCCATATCATTGAATTAACCCTCGACAAACAAATCTGTGATGTTGATAATATTCAGGCTGATAATTTTTTACTGACTGTTAATAACGTTTTATCCACCATAGATTCTGTTCAGGTTAAAAGCACAGACAGCACAACACTGATACTGGAAATAAACAAGCCTGTCAGTGAAAATAATCTTTTGTCACTCAGCTTTGATGGCAGCTTGACAACATGCGATGGTCATGTCATAGAAACGTTTGAAAACAGGACTGTCATTAATAACATGTCCTTTTTTCCCGGCATACACAACCTGCCCGGAATAGTTGAAGCAGAAGATTTTCTGAAAATGAATGGAATACAAACAGAAAACTGTGTTGACACCGGAGGTGGAGAAAATATTGGCTGGGTGGATGCCGGCGACTGGCTGGAGTATCATTTCGTAGTGGAAAAGAGTGGCTTATATTTATTCGAAATCCGGCTGGCAGGATATGAAGATGGCTCATTTACATTATTTGCAGACAAAAACAAGCTAGGGGAACTGACATACCAAAAAACATCCGGTTGGCAAAACTGGAAAACATATAGCACAGAAATCTATTTGCCAAATGGTGAATACATATTTAAACTTGAAGCGAATTATCATTCTGTTAATATAAACTGGCTTTCTTTTGATTTCATGGAACAATCATCTTTCATCTCCGCAGAGTGGAAAAAATCGTCTCCTGATCCTTTGAAAACAAAAATTTTCCCAAATCCTTCAAAGGGTATAATGAATATTACCTCAGAAAATCGAAGGAAACTTCATGTTAATGTTTTTTCAGTGCATGGTCAACACATCTATTCTGGTGTAGTTGAAAACAAGCTGATGCTGGAATTAGAAAATGGTTTCTATTTCATTCACCTTTCTGACAATAGGACAACAGACGTCAAAAATATATTAATTCAGAGATAATTAAAACATAGCACGATATTTGCCTTTTACTGTTTATTGCAACATAGTTTTTGTATATTTCGTTTAACAAGTATATCGTAAAGGCAAAAAGAAATGAAGTGTTTTAATAAAAATGATTTGGGATTTTATACATTATTATATTATGTGAATTATTTACAGAATAAATGCACTAAATTGTCTTTGATTTTCATCGGAATCATCATGCTTTTAACAAATGGATGTCACAATTCTGAAAATGTTCATATAGGATTTTTATTCAATAATTTCCAGATAGAACGATATAAAAAAGACCGGACCTATTTCGAACAGCGTGCCTCAGAATTAGGTGTGAAATATACTATCTTATCTGCCGAAGGGAATGAATTAATCCAGATTGACCAGGCAATTGAATTAATTGAATCGGGTGTTGATGTTTTGATTGTGAATGCCTGTAACGTTAACAGCGCCGCTGCCATTGTCAGGGAAGCTCATGATAATAATGTCAAAATCATCAGTTATGACCGCATGATAAAGAATTCCACGCCTGATGTGTATGTGTCATTTGATAATGTCAGGGTAGGGGAGCTCATGGCTGAATTTGCTGTTGAACAGAAACCTGCCGGAAATTATGTTCTGCTCGGTGGAGATTACTCTGATAATAATGCCCTGATGGTCAAACAAGGGCAAAAAAATATTTTAAAGCCTTTCATCCGGGATGCCGGAATTAATATAGTTTATGATATATATGTTGAAGGGTGGTCTGATGTAAATGCAGCTCACGAAGTGGACAAACTATTGCGTTTTTTTGACGGTGATATCGATGTCATCCTTTCGTCCAATGACCGCATGGCTTCAGGTACAGCACAAATGTTGGAAAAGTATGGTAAACTGGGAAACGTATTGTTGACCGGACAAGATGCTGATATCATGGCCTGCCGGCGCATCCTTAAAGGTGAGCAGGCAATGACCATCTATAAACCCATAAAAGACCTGGCATATGCTACTGCCGATCTAGCTGTTAACATTGCGAAAAGCGACAAATCAATTCAATTTGATGAATCCATCAACAACGGACGTGCTGATATCCCCGCTCTCCTGTTGGAGCCTGTGGTCGTAACAAAGGATAATATTGAAAATACTGTTATTGCAGATGGTTTTTACAAACGCGGGGAATTGTTTGTTGAATAACAAAAAGAGAAATTGATTTTTATTGATAAATAACTTTTACCTGCCCGCTCAAAGAATTCAATTTATGGCTTTGTAAAGAATTCAATTTTAGCATTTTATGTTTATGTCATGTAAATATTTATTGATGCTTATAACATATAATCATGAAATTTAGATGAATTTATTTATAAAAAAATTTGTATTTTGTGAAGTATTATGTATATTTACACCATATTTTTGAAAAATAATTGTTTGCTAATTTATTTATTTACTAACTAAAACCTTTTATTGTATGAAAAAAATTACTATTTTATTTGCATTAGTTGTTTTATTTGCTGTCAACTCATTTGCTCAGTTACAATGTGTTAACTGGGTTAACATGGAAAATGAACCTGATTATGCAGCAGAACCTTACGACAAACCAACCTACACTGCTATGCGCGCACCCGACGGATGGGAATTTGATGCTGAAGGTGTAGATTTTGCCGCTGCATGGGAATTAATCGAAGATGAAGCATTGATTGCAAAACCAACAAACACCGATGGTGGGGATCTGTTCGACCTGGGCGCTGGTGATTCATATGGCGCTAAATGGAAAGCCATGTATGATGATGAAAACATCTATGTGCTTTTCAAGTGGATTGGAACTGATCAGGCTGATGACGGTACCGTTAACATGGAAGTCATGTTCCAGCCAAATTATCCAACACGGTATGAACCTGATTTTGAAGCAGCAGGTGGCGACAAAGTCCTGCAGAACCATTCATACGCACGTTTTGTTGAGCTTGGAGGTGGTAAAGCTGTATTTGCTGATGGTTTGGTCAGCGCTGTTCAGGCTTCGGTTGGTACTGCCGGTTCATGGGGCGACAACGCTCATGCCCTTGAACAATTAGCCCTTGTCTCTCATTACTGGAATGCTGATGGTGGCGCTATTGATGCTATTATGGTACTTCCCCTCGAAGCGCTTTCATATCCGAAAGACCCGATGGGCGATTTAACTGATCGTGAGGCTTTCACTATTACGCCGGGTGAAACAAAAATTGCCTGGGAAATGAAATCTAACATCCAGATAAGTGAAGCTAAAGTTGAAAACTGCTGGTCTTCTAACGTCAACAATGTTTACGCTGTTAACTATTATGCCGGATACCTCGAATTTGCCGAAGGTGAAGGCGGCGGTGGTGAAGAAAATCCTCCTCTTCAGTGTGTTAACTGGGTCAACATGGAAAATGAACCCGATTATGCTGCTGAACCATATGACAAAAAAAACTATGTGATGCCTAAAGCACCTGCTGACTGGACATACGATGCAGGAAGCCTCGATTTCACAGGCGTTTGGGATATGATTGATAATGAGGCACAATGTAGTAACGCAGCAAAAACCGAATCTGGTGAACTCTTTGATTTAGGTTCAGGTGATTCTTTCGGAGCGGCATGGAAAGCTTTTTATGATGACGAAAATATTTACGTCATGGTGAATTGGATTGGCTTAGACCAGGTTAGTGCTTATCACATGGAATTACCGCTACAACCCAATTGGGTCGACCGTTATGAACCTGACTTCGAAGCTGCTGGTGGTGACAAAGTGCTTCAAAATCACTCTTATGGTAGATTTATTGAGTTAGGTGGCGCAAAACCTCGTTTTACTTCTGCTGGTATCATTGACGAAGCCCCTGCCACAATGGGTACAACCGCCAGTTGGGGTTCTAATGATCATATGCTTGAAATTCTTGCTGTTCAGGACCATTATTCAAGCATGGAAGACGGTACACTTCAGGCGGTTATCGTTCTGCCACTTGAGGCACTGTCTTATCCCACTGATCCGGCTGGTGACCTGACTAACCGCACCCCACTTGATGTTGTTCCCGGTGAGACAAAAATTTCATGGGAAGTAAAAACACACTATACTGTTGAAGGTGCAGATGGCGAATCTGCTTATAACTGGAATTCATCAGTTGATAATGTCTATGCTGTTATTTATTATGCAGGCTACCTGCAATTTGGTACTGACCAGATGGGTGGCGGAAATGCAGTTGATGATCTAAAATCTGATGTTAATGTCTTCTTCGCTAATGATATGCTTAATATAAAAGGTATTCAGAAAGCGGATGTTGAAATTTATAACATCGGAGGTCAGTTAGTCAAATCAGCTCAAAATGTCAACTTGCTCAATGTAAGTGATATTGTTGATGGCGTTTATTTTGTTAAACTTAACAATAGCGCTAAAATATTCAAACTTATTAAGTTCTAAGATTTTTAAATCTTTTTTTTGATAGAGAAAGTCCTCACATGACATATTGTGAGGACTTTTTTTTTATTCCCCGGTAAATCCTATTTTGTCCCCAAAAAGGAATCCACTCCTAAAAACTTCTTTTATTGATTCCAATAATTTTGGCGCTGAAATTGGCTGCATAAAGAAAATCCGGGCGAACACAGTGGTTATGTATTAAGTCATTCTTTTCATTTATCTTATCCTCTTAACAGAAATTATGGCTAAAAATAAAGTAATCAGACTCATAGGAATAAACATCATCATTTTTATCCTTGGATACATTATTGTTGATTTAATTTTAGGACACTATAAGATTCCGTATGATTTTAATTCATTTCGAATGAAACATCCATATTATCACCATGGATTAATGCCTAACATATCACAATATACTTCCTGGGGTAAACATATTTATAAAATCCATACAAATTCTCTTGGTTTCAGGGATAGCGCCGTCCGTGAAATTGAACTATCTGGTGATGGAAAAAGAATTTTAATCGTTGGTGATTCTCACAGCGAAGGGGTTGGTGTGGAATATAACAAAACATTTCCAGGGATTTTACAGCAAAAATCAGAAGAAACCAATACTGAAATTTTAAATGCCGCAGCAGTGAGTTACAGCCCAAAGATTTATTATTTAAAAACTGAATATTTGCTGAATTATCACGGTCTGGAAATTGATGAAGTTTGGATATTTATCGATATTTCTGACTTACAAAATGAAATAGCCTATGAAAGTTTTTACCCTGAACTTCCCGGTGCGTTTTTTACCTTCAAAGAAAGATTTCTTGACTTACTCGAAAGATATTCTTTTACATATTATTCCATACATTCACGAATAGAAAGGAAGAGATTAAATGCTTTTATTAACCGGATGCAGCTTTTCCACCCACAGCAGATTGATAACCTTCAAAAGCATACTGCCGAAATCTATGAGGATTTTTTCAGGAACTTTGATGATGACGATCTCCTGCGCAGTCCCGAGTTTCATGGTGTTGGTGAGTGGTATTACAATGAAGAAACAAGAGAATTGGCTGATAAAGGATTAGACCTGGGACAACATTATATGGAAAAACTTGATTCCCTCTGCGATGTGAAAAATATCAGGATGAAGTTAAGCGTGCATCCCTGGCATGCACAAATATACAAAAAAGAAACTTCAGATTACTACGTGTCTGAATGGAAAAATTTCTGTATGCAGCATGATATTGAATTTATAAATCTGTTTCCCTTATTTGTCAATGTGGGTAATCCTTTTAGCACGATTGAAAAATACTACATTCCGGGTGATAATCACTGGAATGAAGAAGGTCATAAAAAAGTCGGTCTTTATTTGTATCGCTGCTTAATGCAAAATCAATAGGCTGTTATTTTTTATGAAAAAATACATTAAAAAATCAGCTACCTTATTGGTTTATTGTTATTTTAATATTATTTTTGAAATAATTTAATAATAAGGCAATATATCGTATTTTTGAAATATCTTTTTCTTTTTAAAGATATACCTTAATACATAATAAATTTCTGACATTATATTAAGGGTAGAGTATTTGTTTGTCGCCTTATCATTAAATAATTGCTAAATATTTAGGAGTATAGCATGAGATTCCTCTCCGCCGGCTGGCGGAAGGAATATTTTCGTTAAATTGTGCTACTAAATAGTTGCCATTTTTTAAAATCATATTGATCGTAGTTACAGATGAATTAATTTTTATAAAAATCCAAACTAATAATAAAATTAACTAAAATAGATATAACTACTTATAATTTAAGTCTATATATAAAATAGATATTTGTTAATGCAATTACTAACTAAAAACATGAAACATGAAACATTTATTCTACAAAAGGGGATATTATAAATCTCCTGGCTTGTGGTTAGTCCCATGGCCCCGCGGGTCTGACAGATCAAAAGTACTTCAGCCTGGTGTAAACCTGCATCCCGAATAATACCGGTTAACACAGCTAGGGCTTCGAATTTAACAATCGGTTCTATTTAAATACACATAACGTGTTTAGGATTTTGAAGTATTAGTATGTTTATTTCCTAATCATTTCATTACTAGGGATATCAAGTTTATACCTTTATTTATCATTAATATTCCGTGAGATATTTAAAAAGTCTGTTTTTTTATTACGTCTAATTAAAAAATTGTTAAAATGGTTAAAAAATTTACAAGTATACTTGTTTTGCTTTTAGCAAGCATCCAGCTTTTTGCCCAGGTAACCATAACGGGTAAAGTTGTGGATGAAGACGGGTATGAGATACCCGGTGTCAATATTTATATCAAAGGTACCACCATTGGTACCATCTCTGACCTTGATGGTAAATACACCATAGAGGTTCCAAGTGAGGATGCTGTCCTTGTTTTTTCATCAATCGGTTATGAGAAAAAAGAAATCACAGTTGCTGGTAAAACCACCATTGATATTCAGCTGGAGGTTGAAACCAAAGAATTGGAAGATGTTGTGGTTATCGGGTATGGTACAGTCAAAAAAGACGACCTGACCGGAGCTGTTTCTGTTGTTACAGAAGAAGATATAAACAGAACCCCGGCTTCAACCATTGGAAAAGCCATTCAGGGTAAGGCCTCAGGTGTTTTGGTTACCCAGTCTGGTTCTCCTGGTGGCGGGTACAACCTTCGTGTCAGGGGTATCGGCTCACTCAACAGGGACCCTGATCCTTTGTATGTTATTGACGGTATTGTGGGCGCGGACATTAATACCATAGCGCCACAAGACATCGCATCACTACAAGTTCTGAAAGATGCTTCTTCTACTGCTATCTATGGCGCTGACGGGGCGAATGGTGTTGTCATCATTACAACAAAAAGAGGAAAGCCTGGTAAAACCAAGGTTTCTTTTTCTTCATATTTTAGTGTGAACGAAATTCCCAAACAGTTTGACCTGATGAATGCTGATGAGTATGCAGATTTTTACGATGATGTGTATACTGCGAATAAAGAGGAAACTGAAATAGCTTATTCAGATGCCTTCAGGCAGGCCTATTATGGGGATGGCTGGCAGGAAGGAACCGACTGGCAGGACGAAATCCTCCAGGATGCCTATACTCAGAATTATTATCTGCGTGTTTCAGGAGGTGGAGAAAACAGTAACTATAGTATCTCTACCAGGTATTATAAAGAGCAGGGAATTTTATACAACTCATCTGCAGAGAATTTTTCATTGAGAGCCAATTCGGATTTCCAGATTGGAAAATACGTTAAAGTTGGAGAATCACTAAACTTATCACGACGTGTAAATCAAAACGCTAGCTCACAGGCCTTTTTCTGGGCTTTGGAAAGTTCTCCCCTGATGAAAGTACACAATGAAGATAACAAAGAAGGATTTGAGGGTTCTCAAATACCTTATACACTTGAAGTTGCTCCTGATTCTACAGTTACAGCCCTGAATACAGGCGGTAATGATAAGTTTAATCCACTCGGTATGATTGCCATCCCGGAAGATTACGACTACAGGAACAATGTGACAGCAACTGTTTACGCTGAGATACAACCTGTTGAATGGTTGACTTTTAGAACAGAACCGGCCATAGGCGGCAATTTTAACCGTGATAATATATGGACACCACGATATGATATGGGTGTTAGAGGTACAAATGCAGCTACCCTGGAACATGACTTCAGCGAAGGTCTGAGCTTTTCTATTAAAAACCAGTTGACTTTTAACAAAAGTTTTAATAATCATAATGTGAATGTTATTGCTGTTCATCACCAGAGAAAAGGATGGAACAATAACTCACAGGTTGATGCCATTGGATTTAATTACGAACAACTTAATGTCATTACACAAGGAAATGAGATTTCAGCTCAGGGAAGTTACAACCCATGGGCAAGAAGATCATACCTTGGGCGTTTACTTTATGATTATAATTCCAGGTATTTGTTAACAGCCAGTATCAGGCATGATGGTACATCAAATTTTGGTGAGGATAACAGATGGGGTACTTTCCCGTCCTTTTCTGCTGCCTGGAAATTGAATGAAGATTTATTTCCCTCATTTGAACCAATCACCATGATGAAATTACGTGCAGGCTGGGGTAAAACAGGGAACTCTGACATTGGGGCTTTTCGTTACCAAACACCCCTTGCCAACCCTGGTCAATTCCATACGGTTATAGGTAACCAGGTGGTTGATGCCCTCAACGAGTTCGGACAAATAGGTAATCCGCTTATTAAATGGGAAGCCGCAGACATGACAAATGTGGGTGTAGATGTAAATGCTTATAATGGGAAAATCCAGTTTAGCGCTGAATATTTCATTAAAAATCAAAATGATCTCCTGGTACAAATTCCTATCAGTAATACATTGGGAAGACAGGATGGTGAACCCTGGATGAACCTCGGAAAAATCCGGAACCAGGGATTTGAATTCGACCTCAGGTATAGTGAAAGAGAAGGCGAATTAACATATGATATTACAGCCAATCTTTCAAGGGTGAAAAATGAAGTCATTGATCTCCCTGAAGCAATTCGTGAAGGAAGCCATATAACAGAAATTGGACATACAATCGGTAGTTTGTATGGCTATATAGATGAGGGGCTGGTACAGCCTGAAGATTTTACTGAAGTAACAGAACATGAAGATGGTACAAAAACATTTTCGGGATACAAATATGCAGTTCCTTCGGAAGCTGTTCCATATCCGGGAGATATTCGCTTCAAAGACCTGAACCGTGACGGAAAAATAACAGATGCAGACCGAACAATCATCGGAAAGGCTGTTCCGGACTTTAACTATACCTTTAATGTTGATTTGTTCTATAAAAATTTTGATTTTTCGTTGTTCCTCTTTGGTATGCAAAACATGCAGGTCCATAATCGCCAACGTTCATGGATTGAAGGATTTGCAACCCAGGATTTGGACCATAACAAATCTGCTGATTATGCTGCTAATTACTATACGCTGGAGAACCCAAATGATGAATATATTCGCCCTGATATTAATAATACCAATGATAACATCCGAATCTCTACCTGGTGGGTCGAAGACGCCTCATTCATGAGGATACAGGACATACAATTGGGATATTCCATTCCCCCTGCATACCTGAATTATCTCGGATTATCAAACGCCAGGATTTATGTCAGCCTTAAAAACCTCTACACTTTTACCGGATACAAAGGACGTGATCCTGAGGCGCCCATTAATACAAATGATCCACTAAGTCCTGGTGTTGATAATAATGCCTATCCTTTACCCCGGGTCTATACAGCAGGTTTAAAAATTGATTTTTAATTTTAAAAATATTGTCTTATGAAACAACATATATTAAAAATTGCAGCTATACTTACAGTGTTGGTTTTTTCAACCTGTAATGACGAATACCTTGACGTGGAAAACAGAAATTCACTAACAACCGAGAATTGGTATAAAACAAGTAAAGACTATGAACTGGCACTCAATTCATGCTATGGACCCTTGCAGGGCAGGGGAATGTTTGGCCACCAATTTTTTATGCTTTTAGAAACATGGTCTGATCGCGTCATTTTTGAATCTACCGGGCCTGACAGGATTAGTGTTAATTCAAGCACCGATAATATTGGTAATGTTTGGTCAAATTTGTATTTTGGCTTATTCCGTACTTCCAAAATAATAGCAAAGCTCAAGGAAAAAGGAATAGATGGGATTGAAGGTATGGAAGAATCAACTTTTAAGTCATACCTTGCCCAGGCTAAAGCTATACGTGGTGTATATTACTTTTACCTGACTGTTCTGTTCAATGAGCCCGTATTTTATAATGAAGAAAATATACCGGAAGATTACCTGAAAAATATGACAAACGGTACAAAGGAACAATTCTATGCGCAAATTGAAAAGGATTACACTGAAGCAATTCCTGATCTTCCGCTGAAAAGTGAATTACCGGAGAGTGAAATGGGCCGGGCCACTAAAGGCGCCGCCAGAGCCATGCTTGCAAAGGCCATGCTCTATAAACACTATCACTATTACTGTAAAAACGGGAATAAGGGATCAGCAGAAGATATAGCTGATTTGGAACTTGCAAAGAAACTGTTTGAAGACATCATTAACAGTGATGAATACAGCCTTGTAACGGTACAGCAACCAAAAACGAAGGAAGACTACCTGTATGCGCTTCTTAGTAATTCCTCCTTTATTGATTTGCCAACGGCAGATGGAAATACCTATAAATCCGAAAATAATGAGGAATCTGTCTGGGAGGTACAATTTGCAGACGGACAGGCGTTTAGTGATAACTGGTGGCTACCCGGCTGGATGTCCCCGGGCGAAATGTCGGTTCAGTATTACAGTCCACATGGTGAAAGCTACAAAAACCATGAGGTTCATCCTGCTTTGTACAGCGTTTTTGAAACAGAAGGTATGCCCGAAGGCTTTGACAGGGACCCGAGGTGTGATGCAACTATTTATTTTAAAGGCGATCTGATGGATTTCAGGGAAGATTCTCCATACACCAAAGGATTTAATCCTTTAACCAATATCAAGAGAATTGCTGTTGCAAGAAAATTGGAACGTCCGGATATAGCGCCTTTTGGCATGGGCTTTCAGAAGCATTTCTTCCCGATTTTTTACCAGGGTGTTTATGCTCCGGGCAATAGCCCTACAAATAAGCGAATGATACGTTATGCTGATGTATTGCTGATGTATGCTGAAGTCGAATATTTACTGGGTAGTACCACCGGCCCGGGTCTGGATGCCTTAAATCAGGTCAGGCAGCGTGTTGATATGCCTGCAATCAGTGAACTTACAACCGAAGCGATCATCCATGAACGGGATGTTGAACTGGCCTATGAGTGGGTCCGATGGCTTGACCTGGTTCGCTGGAGTTTTGACCCTGACTGGGGCATTGATTGGAATGAGTTAGAATGGGGTATTGATGATATTAATTCTGTTAATCCTTTTGTTGAAGGAAAGAATGAATATATGCCAATACCTCTGAGGGAAATTGATTTGAACGGCGGTGAACTTAAACAAAACCCGGGATGGTAATCATTAATAGTTAAATATCTAAAACATTAAAACAATGAAAAAAGGAAATATTTGTATCATATTTTTATTGATGGTATTTTTTGCTGCCT
>CAZVTW010000102.1:0-14637 GCA_964629805.1 uncultured Bacteroidales bacterium
GAAATTGTTTTACATGTTTAATAAAATCCAAACCCGGACAAGCCGGAATAGATTCTTTTTTTTAACCTTTCCTGATTTGAGCTCTAAACCTGCCGTTGTGCTTGCACCCGGCAGCATTGTAAATAAGAATAAAATGTTCCGTTCATTTTTTTCAAAGCCCTGACAATAAAAAATTTTTCAGATTTTGAACATCATAACATCAGAAATGTTGAAAAAAATACTCACTGTAAATGACATATTGTTTCCGATCCCGTATAATGATAGTTAAATTTGTCCCTTCATTCCACTTGAAGGATCGATATGACAAAGAGATTACAAAAAAAAATAAAAACAATAATGGGGAAAATTGCTTTTTGGACGGTTTTAATATCATTGTATTGTAGTATAGGATGTTTATCCCGCATTGGCGATGCGCCAAAAAGTAAACCGCCCAAAAAGCAGGATGCTCCCTTTGTTTCTGTCAACAAACAGTGGGTTGATTCAGTATTGTCAAGACTTTCCCCGGAAGAAAAAATCGGCCAGCTATTGATGATTCAGGCAACTTCAGAAAACATCAGCGACACGCAAAGGGTATCTCAACTCATACGAAAATTTCATCTTGGTGGTGTCATGTTCCATAACGGTGGTCCTGTCAGGCAGGTTAACATGACCAATTATTTCCAGTCTGTCTCAAAAATTCCCCTGTTCATAGCCCAGGATGCCGAATGGGGCCCTTCCATGAGACTTGACAGTATGATAACCTTTCCAAGGCAAATGATGCTGGGAGCTATTCAGGATGAAGGCTTAATCTACGATTTAGGCCTTGAGATTGGAAGACAATGCAAAAGGCTTGGAATAAATTTTAACCTGGCGCCAGTGGCAGATATTAATAACAACCCTTCCAATCCGGTCATTAACAGCCGCTCCTTTGGAGAGGGACGTATTAATGTGGCCAGGAAAACCTACGCTTTGATGGCTGGTATTCAGCATCACCAGGTACTTGCAACGGCTAAACACTTTCCGGGACACGGAGATACACATCTGGATTCCCATTACTCATTACCGGTGATTGATAAATCATATGAACAACTCGATTCACTTGAATTATATCCTTTCAAAACACTCATCGAGAGAGGCGTAGGAGCAGTGATGACCGGTCATCTTCATGTTCCGGCTATTGATACCACATCCAAAATTCCGGCCAGTCTTTCAAGGCGTATGATTAACGGTGTATTGACTGACAGTATGAATTTTAAAGGTCTTATTATCACAGATGCCCTGAATATGGAAGGTGTTGCCGGTGCCGATATTGCTGTAAGAGCGCTGGAAGCAGGAAATGATATTCTTCTCATGCCGGAAAATGTGGAACAGGCTTTCAGGGAAATTAAAGAAGCCCTTGCAGGAGGTCGCATCACCTTACAGGAGATTGATAACAAATGCAGGAAAATTCTGAAGGCGAAAAAATGGGCCGGGCTGTATTCTTATCAACCTGTTGACACTACTGGCGCTCATGTTGGCTCTCTGAATGATTCTCCTGCCTTGTATTCCTGTCAACCTATTGATACAACTGATTTAATTTCAGATTTAAACTCGCCACAAGCTGATATTTTACGAAGAAAATTAACCGAAAAATCAATCACTATCATTAAAAATGAAGATAATATCCTACCCTTTAAAGACCTTGACAAATGGAATATTGCCTCTATTTCAATAGGAAGTAAAGACCTTAATGAATTCCAAAAATACCTTGAATTTTATGACGATATATCATATTTTGCCATACGTAATAATTCTTCACCGACTATTTTCAAGGCCATGATTGATGTCCTGGCAAAATATGATGCCGTGATTGTTAGTATTCACAACACCAATCAGTCACCATACAGGGATTATGGCGTCACAAAACAGACAATAGACTTTGTCAATACACTGACAAGAAAAACATATGTGATACTAAGTATGTTTGGGAATCCTTATAGTTTATCCCGTTTTAAGAATTTAAAAAAGACAAAAGCAATTGTTGTTTCCTACACAGACAATCAAATTACACGGTCACAAACTGCACAGGCGCTTTACGGAGGAATATCTGCTGAGGGTAAATTACCCGTCAGCGTGACAGAGCATTTTCCTGAGCGCACAGGCCTGTCAACTCAGCGGAAACGATTACAATACATCACCCCAAAAGAAATTGGGATTGATGAGAAGCGGCTTAATGCCATTGATTCTATCATTGAAGATGCCATTATGCAGGAAGCTATCCCGGGTTGTCAGGTTTTTGCTGCCGTAGACGGAAAGGTATTTTTCTATAAAGCCTATGGCTACCACACCTATGACAGTTTGCGACCTGTTAAAAGAACGGATATCTACGATGTGGCATCAATCACCAAAATCGCAGCAACAACAGCCTCACTGATGAAACTCAAAGATTTGGGGAAATTTAATGTTAATGAGGAATTAGCAACATATATTCCGGCCCTTGACACAACAGATAAGAAACATATCATAGCCAGGGATGCACTCGCTCATTATGCCAGAATACCAGGCTGGTTACCTTTTTATGCCTCTACACTTGATGATTATGGCAATCTTGATAACACAATTTACAGCAAAACGCTTCATGGCGTTTTCAATACGGAAATAGCCAAAGATATTTATATCAGGAGCGATTATCGTGACTCAATACGCCTAAAAATATATTCTGAGGAACTAAAAAAGCGCAGAAGATACAAATACTCTGACCTTGCTTTTTATTTATTCCAGGAAATTGTTGAGAAACAAACCAATCAATCAATAGATATATTTACCGCAGAGCAGTTTTATCGTCCCCTTGGAGCATCTACCCTTGGATATAAACCATTGGCCCGTTTTGATAAACAACGAATTGTGCCCACAGAAGATGATATGGTCTATCGCAAACAACTCATTCACGGATATGTTCATGATGCAGGAGCAGCCATGCTTGGCGGTGTTGCCGGTCATGCCGGTCTTTTTACAAATGCCAATGATCTTGGCATCATGATGCAGATGTTTTTGCAAAATGGTGAATACGGCGGAGTGCAATATATTTCCCCGGAAACGGTTGAGCTTTTCAGGGAAAGACCATACAGGGCCCGAAAAAACAGGAGAGCGCTCGGATTTGACAGACCGCTTGCAAAGTATAATGAGCGAGCTCATACATGCGCAGAGGTTTCTGACGAGAGTTTTGGACACACCGGGTTCACCGGAACCATTGCCTGGGTCGATCCGAAATATAATATCAATTTTGTACTTCTGTCAAACAGGGTGTATCCAAAAATGGAGAACATGAAATTTGTCCGGATGAATGTCCGCCCAAAAGTTCAACAAGTGATTTACGATGCCGTTCTCAACAGCCCCTATATTAAAAAGGAAGAATTGGCTGATCAGAGCAGTTTTTTTCATTCTTTGATTGATAAGGATGAATAGAATGAGACCAACCTCTGAACTCAGTAATTTTCAAAATCTATGCGTTGCAAGGCATTGTTTAACTCCTCATCCCGACATCAAGTATGTCGGGACTCCGGGATTAAACGATCCCTTGCGCCTTTATCTTTCGAATTTACTGAATTCAGAACCTAAAAAGCACATTGTGTTTTAAACGAATAAATCTCTGTTGGTCAAAAACATACTTTGTTAGTGACAAAAGCCTCAGGACCTCGCCGAAAACACACTGTGTTTCTGATAAAAGCATCATGATTCTGCTTAGAAAACACTGTGTTTTCTATAAATACCTCATAATATTATCATAAACACAGTATGTTTTTAATAAAAATGTTATGAGTTTGACCAAAACACATTGTGTTTCTAATAAAAGCATCATGATTCTGTCAAAAACACATTGTGTTTTTAATAAAAGCATCATGATACTACTAAAGACACACTATGTTTTCTGTCAATATGTCATCATTTTGTACAAAACATAGTGTGTTTTTATTGAAAAATCCGACCTCAGCCAAAAACATACTGTGTTTAAAACACAAGCATCAGGATTCAGCAAATAATACCGATCCGCTATCAATGAGCTTAACAAATTTCACTTCGTTCATTTATTATGATTGATAGTTGGTCGGCATTAACTCAACCATGCCATCAAGTGAATATTCATTAACTTGATGGCGGTTTCGTATAACACAGCTTTTTTGGGGATTTTCAATACAAAGTCCTCATGATTTTTGGAAACAAAAATCGCAACATCTAATAAACTGATTGTATAGCAGTCCGAATAATTTATCATTATGTAACTACTAAGCTATATAATAATTATCGTAAATATTTAGGAGCATGTCATGAGATTCCTCCCTTCGGTCGGAATGACAGGCTGAATTGTTTTTGGATGTGGATAATAATAGTCCGGATGATAGATTGTTAATGATAAATACAGCAATAGAGGCCACATTTGATACAAATTCTTTTACACCTATTAGAGATATTAATCAACCTGCAACAATTCAATTTGAAGAGATGGAGGTTGATATGTATTGTTATTTCACAAATGTAAACAAAACAGGAGACTTAGAAACACTCTTGCGAAAAATAGCCGCAAAGGAAGCAAAGCATGCCGATTGTCTGGACAGTTGGCGCAAGTGTCTGTATTCTAACGGTATTGAAATTTCCAATAAAGATTTTGATACATTATGGATGAGTAATTATATCAGATTTGACACCTGTTCACAAAAAGAAAAAACTCATGCTGAAAAAAAATGTAGTATGCGATCATTCGACTATGTAATGAAGAACAAAAAGGATATTTTTAATTATTCGCATGAAATACTAAACGATTTAAAAAAATTCCTTATGTTATTTAAAAATGATTCGTATTGAACGAATATAATCCCATAAGATGCAAAATTTCATGAATTACCCCTGATTTTTTTGATCTTATATACAATTATTTAAATTTGTCACTTATCAATCAATTAATTAATTAATTCTTATCACAATTAAAACGTATCAATTATGAAACCTTTACACACAAGCGTACTTTCAAACAACGAGTTATATTCTGCCGGTCAGGGATTTGCGGAAATACTCAAAGGATTTGCCGGGAAAGATTCTTTTTTATCTATGCTTATAAATAATATCGGCCTTGAAACAACCAATCTGGGCGAAGCTCTCGGCAGGGACAGGAAAAGTGATTACAAAGAGATTTTGGACAAGCTTGATACAGAAAGAGACAATGCCTTCCTGGCAATGAGAGATTACATTACCTCCTGCACCAGGCGAAGGGACAAATCGGTTGTTGAAGCAGCCTCTGAACTGGAAAAACTATTTGAAAAGCACGGATGGACGCTTTACAGCCGGGGAGATGCCGATCAAACAGCCGATCTCGACCAACTCATTAATGAACTTAAGCAAAACGAAAATCTACAACATATCAAAACAATTCATGCATACCCTCTTTTGAACGATCTTGAAGAGACTCACAAAAACTACTATCAAACCTACAACGAAAAACTGGATGCTGAGGGAAAAGCAGACAAACCAACATTAACGCCCCCAAAAAGAAAGCTCAGACACTATCTGAATATGATGACAGATTGCCTGGAGTTTCTTGAAATAAACGCTCCTGCTGATGACCTTCATTCCCGGGTCTCAAAAATTGATGAACTTACAACTGATCTGATGACCAAAGCCCAGGCCCGACGTACCAGGGAAGAAAATAATGATGAGTAGAGGAAATTGAAGGGATTTCCATCACTCATTAAAATATCTTATAAACCTGCATCCAAACAGGGTGCATGTTTTTTTTCCTGAGAATATCTTTGTTAAAATCCAACATAATCACATCTAATCTCGTAGAAGATTTGAAAATCTAAACATTAACCTGAAAAAATTTCCGGATCATGACCGAACAAAAAAAATCACCTGCCTGAGAAAAAAATTATCACGTTGGATATTTCTGTCATATTTGTGTTGGTAACTACTGGTGTCAAAACGACAAGTGATGAAAGCTATGAATAGCATATATATGATCAAACAAAATCAGCATTCCCGGTTCATTTTATCATCTAAAACCCAAATTGAGCGATTTTCGCTCACTGCCTGCCCCGTGCACGAAGTGTCGGGGACAAACAAATTGTAAGGTTTTCACCTTCACCTATTCGGTGAAAACCAACAATTTCTAAGTCGGGGTTATACCTAAGTAAAGCGCTTTTTCACTTCGTTCAAACCGCTCAACTTAGGTAAAAGTAAAATGAAAATATTTTCCAAATATTTTTCGTATATTTATAAGTCTATTATATAAACTGTCTTGTTGATATCAAATGATATCCGAATTCAAAATGAAGCCCGGCCATGTAAATAACTGTGCAGAAACTACACATAAATATATGTAAACAAACAATTTCCTTAAAATGAGCAAAGAGCATTATCTCAAAAAAGAGCTGTACGAATTGGTTAAACATGACGAACGTATTTTCGATTTTATCCAGGAAAGCTCACTTGACGGTCTATGGTACCGGGACCTGGAAAAGCCTGAAAATGAATGGATGAATAACCGTTTTTGGACAACGCTGGGTTATGAGCCTATGGAAATGCCACATCTTACTAATACCTGGCAGGAAATCATATACCAGGATGATCTTAAGATTGCTCTGGACAATTTCGAAAAACATATCAGTAATCCGGATCATCCATATGACCAGGTTGTGAGGTACCATCATAAAAACGGCTCAACAGTCTGGATTAGGCGCCGCGGTATGGCAATCAGGGATAATCAGGGGAAGCCGGTACGAATGCTTGGAGCTCATCACAATATAACTGCATTAAAACAAAAAGAACAACAAATTATTGAGGAGAAAAAAGCTGCAGAAGCTAGCGAGGCAAAGTACAAGGATTTATATAACAATGCGCCGGTTGCTATACAGTCTCTAAACGAAAACGGGATAATTATAGACATCAATCCGAAATGGTTAAAGCTACTGGGGCATCAAAAAAACGATGTCCTCGGAAAATGGTTTGGAGACTTTTTACATCCTGATGATATCAATCATTTTCAAAAAAACTTCCCGCTTTTCAAAGAGAAGGGTTTCATTGACGGTATTCAGTATCGGATGATTCGAAAAGATAAAAAAGAGATAATCGTGGCTTTTGAAGGTTGTATTGTGTATAATCCCGATGGAACGTTTAAACAAACATATTGTACTTTTAAAGACATAACCAAAGAAGAAGCAGGTGAAGCAGCCCTGAAAAAAAGCGAAGCAAAATACCGTCAACTGTTTGAAACTGCATCAGATGCTATTTATTTTATAGATGAGAAAGGAACTATTGTCGATACAAACCAGGGCGCTTCAAAAATGCTGGAAAAAACCAGGGAAGAAATCATTGGTTCAAAAATTGATACTGTTGACCCAAAGTTCCCGGTCCGGGATTTTCTTGATTTCTGGGGAAAAATACCTTTCGAAGGGCGCCAAATATTTGAAACCACGCATCAGACAAAAAACGGCCATCTGATTCCGGTTGAAATAAGTGGTAAAAAATTCCAACTTGATGGTCAAACATACTATTACGGCATTGCCAGAAACATTACTGAACGTGTCCTCATCCGAAAAGAATTAAAAGAAAATGAATCAAAATTCAGAAGTGTTTTTGAACATGCAAACATTGGCATTGCTATGGCTGATCCGAAAGGTAATATCGCGGATGCAAATGATGAATTTGTCAGACTTCTATGTTATAGCAAAGAAGAACTATTAGAAATGAATTTTGCTGATTTTACTCATCCTGATGATTTAAACAAGGAAAAAAGTCTCATTAATCAATTGGTCAATAAAGAAATCCCCGGCTACCGGATCGAAAAACGTTACATAAATAAACACGGAGATATTCTATGGGTGGACATTGCCGTGACAAACAGATTAAATAGTAAGGGGGAAAATGATATGTCTATTGGCATGATCATGGATATCACCTCAAAGAAAAAGTTTGAGGAAAATCTTGCAGAATCAGAAGAAAAGTACCGTGTTTTGGCTGAAACCGCCAAACAAATTATTATTGTCCATAAACTGAACGGAGAAATAACTTACATAAACGAGTATGGAGCTAATTTTATAGACACAACAAAAGAAAACATTATAGGGCAAAATATCAATCACTTTATCACACGTGAAGAAGTTGAAGAACAAAAGCATCGTATAAAAGAATTTATGGACGGCAAGATAGCTGTCCATCAATTTGTCATGGAATTTGTAAACAGCCGCAGTGAAACAAGGTATCTTGAATTGGTAGGCAGCCCGATTAAAAAGGGTAATCAGATAGACTCTATACTCATCCTGGCCTATGATGTTACAGAGAGAATAGAAGCAGAAAAGGCATTAAAAGCCCGCGAATCGCTGTTTAACAATGTGCTCAGCACAATCCCCGATATGGTCTCAATTCACAATGCCGACCTGAATATTATTTTCAGTAACTGGAATGGTTTTGGGGCTGTTCCAAAAGAAAAAAGAAAACTCTATACGAAATGCTACAAGACATACCGTGGATATAATCAGGTTTGTCCTGACTGCCAGGCAAAAACTGTATTGGAAACTAAAAAACCTTATCATTCAGAAGTAAAACTTCCTGATGAAAGATGGTTTGATATCAGGGTGCTTCCTATTCCAAATGAAGAACATCAATATACAATGTTTGTCGAGTGGGTGCGTGATATCACTGACATGAAAAGGTCTGAAGTATCTCTTAAAGAAAAAAATGAGGAGTATGAATCTGTTAATGAGGAGCTTATTCAGGCGAATAAAGAATTAACCATAGCAAAAACAAAAGCAGAAGAAAGTGACCAGCTGAAAACAGAGTTTTTGAATAACATGTCGCATGAAATACGTACCCCACTGAATGGTATTATTGGTTTTACTCAAATGCTTGACAGGCAAAATATCACACATGAGAAAAGAAAGTATTTTTCGAAAATCATTCAGAATAGCAGTGACCAACTCATGAAAATCATTGATGATATACTGGAAATTTCAAGATTGGAGACAAAACAAATGGAATTATATGAAGAAGAATTTTGCCTGAATGATGTATTAATGAATCTGTATTCAGTATTTAACGTGAAATCACAGGAGAAAAAAGTACCAGTCTACATAAAAAAAAGTTTAACGGATGATCAAAGTAGAATATTGAACGACAGAGCAAAGCTGGATAAGATTCTAAGTAATTTAATTGACAATGCATTAAAATATACTGATGATGGTTTTATCGAAATTGGATATGAAATAAAGCAGGAGTATTTGGAGATTTATGTAAAAGATACCGGCATCGGAATATCGCCTGAAAACAAAGACATCATCTTTGAGCGGTTTTCTCAGGAAGAAAAAGAAATATCAAGGAAACATGATGGCTTAGGACTCGGCCTGTCTATTTCAAAAGGAAACGCCTTATTACTTGGCGGGAATATCACATTTACTTCTCAAAAAGGCCGGGGAACAACTTTTTTTGTCTCCATACCATATAAATCCTCAATAGGGATGAAAAAAACAATAGATGATATCCCGGAAAATAAACAATCAAATAATAATTCTGCTGAGTATACCATATTAGTTGCGGAAGATGAAGAAATCAATTATCTCTTCCTTGAAGAATTGTTTGAAGATGAACCCGGGATGAGCTATAAAATGCTTCATGCAAAAAACGGACAGGAGGCTGTTGATATTTGCAAAGAGCATGATAATATTGATATGATTCTTATGGATATTAAAATGCCTGTCATGAATGGCCTTGAGGCAAGTCAAAAAATAAAATCATTCAGACCTGAATTACCTATCATAGCCCAAACAGCCTATCATACAGAATCAGACAGGAAGCTTGCCCTTGATGCAGGCTGTGTTGCCTTCCTGTCAAAACCGGTACAAAGTGATGAATTGTTTAGGCTGGTCAGAAAACTATTGCAGGAAAATTGATGAATCCATTCCCAAGAGTAAGATTTTTGTCAAAATTAAGGTATTTAAAATTTGTTGATCAGGATTTAACTGGCTTTTTATGAGTCTTCAAAAAATCCAAACAACAAAGAGTTTGGCAACAAACGTACTTTTAAGCGCGGGCTTATTGATATATATGTGACATTATAAATTCATCTTTCTCGTTCCCACTGATTTCAAATTTCAGCCTTTTTGAAAATATTTAACGTGTCATATGATGCTTTTAGATTCTTCGCTTCGCTCAGAATGACAAGTTGTTATGACAGAAATGGGAGCGAGGGAGTAGAAGCAGACGAAGCCTGCTTCTACTCTCTCCCTCCTTAAACTCAAATAATGGATAGTCATTTCGAACGAAGTGAGAAATCTTTAAAAATATTTTGATTTGCCAAAATGGTTATTATAATTTATGGGACAGGATACTAGTTTCCGGATTCTTTAACTTACGTCTCCTTTCTCCCGCCTCCCATCTTCCGTCTTCCGTCTCCGGTCTTCCATCTTCCCTCTCCCGTCTCCCCCGACTGAGTACTTATACCTATTTCCTTTTCCTGAAATACTTAGAAAAAAATTCCTGTTTAACCTATTTAAAATCAGGTATAAATCCTCTTGTTTTAGGCTCAAATCAGGTATATCTTTGTTTTGAATGTTAATTGAGATGATGAAAGAAAAATATAACATAATCATAATTGATGACCATGACTTTTACAGGAAAAGCCTGTCATTGACTATAAACAGGTTCTCTTTCGCCGAAGTGATAGGTGAATGGCAGGACGGCAGGGATTATTTCGATTCACAATTAAGCAAAATGCCGGATATCGCTTTTATAGACATCAGGATGCCCGGCCTGAACGGAATAAAAACAACCCGGAAGCTCTGTATGGAATTTCCGGACATAAAAGTCATTGGTATCAGCATGTATGAAAATACACTGAATTTTGTAAAAATGATAGGAGCAGGCGCAAGAGGATTGTTACTCAAAAGTGATGACAAATACGAAATTAAAAAGGCTATTCAGGCAGTTGCAAATAATGAATACTATTATTCAAAAACAATTTCTACTAATATCCTGCAAAACCTGAAGAATAAATATAATTACATTAATACGACTACATTATGAACTGGAAAGATTTAAAATTAGGTCAAAAAATGACCATTGGAATAGGCTTAATCATTTTCATTACGCTTATTATCGGTATCATAGGATACAGAGCGCTTAATAAAGTAGAAGAAGAAGTCAGTGAGACATCCTATATTAACAAAATAGAAAATAACATCCTGCGTGTTTTAAATAATCAGGAAAAATATTACCTGAACCAGGATGAAAGGTTGATTGAAAAAATCAATTCCGATTTATCGGCTATAAAAGAAATGGCTCATGATCTGAAATTATTACTTGAGGATGAAAACGACAAACAGCATATTACTTCCCTCATTAAGGATCTTGATAACTATGAAAATGTATTTGGCAATTTTGTAGAAGACCAAAAATTAAGGCACCATGAACTGGAACAATTAAACTCAGAAACAAATAAAATAACCAGTCAGATTACAAATCTTGAGTCATCACTGGCAAATGAGCTCAAAGATCGTATTGCTGATGCTGAGTTAAGGGCAAAAATTCAGGAGTTCATGGTATTGTACGAGTTAAGTTCGTACATTCATGTTCTTAAAGAAAACGCATTAAATTTTGATCTTTCAGGGAAGGTGCAATACATAAATAATTTTAATAAGACATATTCGGAAACTGAAACAAAAATACAAGAACTGCTTCCATTGCTTAAAAACACTGATAAAGAGAAAGACATCAAAAAAATTCAGGAAGAACTAGTTGTCTTTAAAAAAGAATTTGAAGAATTGGTTGCTACCGATAAAAACCTCAAAAAAGAAGATGCTGAACTTGTTTCAACCGCGGAACTGGCAATAAGGGAAGCTGAGGATGTGAACAAACATCTGACTGCCAAAATGCATGAAAATATTTCAAAGGCCGACATGCAAATTATTATATTCATTATTGCCGGGCTGTTACTGGCAATTCTGATAGGGACAACCATTACCAGGAGTATTACCGGCGTTATAAATAAAGGCGTAAGATTTGCCCAGGAGATTGCCAATGGTGATTTAACTGCTGAGATTGATGTTGACCAGAAAGATGAGATTGGGCAACTGGCAAAAGCTTTACAGCGCATGGCTGATAAACTCCGGGAAATAGTTGGCATCATAACCAATGGCGCAGATACAATAACGATGGCAAGCCAGGAACTGAGCGCTAACTCCGAAGAAATGTCGCAGGGTAATTCAGAACAAGCTTCAACAGCCGAAGAAGTTTCTTCTACCATGGAAGAGATGGTGGCAAATATCCAGCAAAACTCAGACAATGCAAAAGAAACAGAAAAAATTTCAGTGAAAGCTTCCGGCGGAATGTCACAAGTGGGTAAAGCCTCAAAGGACAGCCTGGTTTCTATCAAAGAAATTGCTGAAAAAATAACAATCATCAATGACATCGCCTTCCAGACCAATATCCTGGCTCTCAATGCTGCCGTTGAAGCAGCACGCGCCGGTGAACATGGTAAAGGATTTGCTGTTGTAGCTGCTGAAGTCAGGAAGCTGGCAGAAAGAAGTAAGGTGGCAGCAGATGAGGTTGATGTCCTGTCAAAAAACAGTGTGAACCTGACAGAAGATTCGCAAAAACTACTCCAGGATTTTATCCCTGAGATAGAAAAGACAGCACGTCTTGTTCAGGAAATATCAGCAGCAAGCAGTGAACAAAATTCAGGCGCTGACCAGGTGAATAATGCCATTCAGCAGCTTAACCAGGTCATACAACAAAACACTGCCGCATCTGAAGAAATGGCCACAAGCGCAGAAGAACTCTCCGGGCAGGCTGAACAATTACGCGAAGCTATTGCTTTCTTTAAAGTTGATAAAGAAACACTGAAAAAAACCAAATCATCAGAAAATGAGAAACTGCAGGCAAAATTAACCCATAATCAGGGAGCTATGAAACAATTTGCCGGAAACGGACAAGGAAACGGACAACAAAGTAAAAAAGGACAACTGGCAAAAGTAAAAAACAGCAAATCAAAAAAATATCAACTGGCAAATGATAACACAGATGAACAATTTCAGAATTATTAATATTTTTTCATAAAAGTTTTAGGTTTAGGTTTTTTTTCATAGTTAGTTCATGGTTTAGGTTTAGGTTTATGAGGGCACAACGCAATGTTGTGCCTTTCTTTCGTACAACCAGCTATTAATTACAGAGCTTCTCTGAATATAGGTTTAAAGCGCTGTAATTAGTGTCAATCAATAAAGTTTTAACACTTCATTTTTCTGAGAATAAAAATACATTTACATTAAGGGGAACATAAAAATTAATCGTCTAAATAAAAGGAACGTAGTACAGTTGCAAATAAATTCAAAAATTCTTTTCATAGTAAATATAGTTTTCATAGTTAGTGATTTTGGTTTAGGTCATAGTACTTACAGGCACGGAAGCTCTTCCGTGCCCTTTTTATCTTTTCAGAGTTTTTTTTACTAATTTTGTTTTTATATTTAGAAAAATTTACCACACAAAAAAAATTGAATATGAAACAGTCAATGACTGGTCTGATCCTGAAAAATTCAAAAAAATGATTATTTTTCCTGCATTAATAATATGCGAACTCTAAAAAATAAGCATATGAAAAGAAAAATTAACAGTCTATTCATTCTCATCCTTGTCGTTTTATCATATGAAGGTCATGCACAAATTGGCGGGATTTCAAATTCTAAACTTGTTGTTCTCGCTACCGGTGCAATAGCCCATAAAACAGTTGAATTTGAACCTGCCCTTGGTTTTGGTTGGTCAAACAAAGCCTGGAACCAGGATGGGGAACTTGTCAATCTTTATACAACAGAAGATAGCGCTATGGTTTCCTCTGATTTTGGATTCAGGCTGACTTATGGCTTGTTTAAAGGATTTGAAATTGGTGTTTCATTACCTACTGACATATCTTCAACGTCATGGGGCGCGAAATATCAGTTTTTTTCACATCAAAGTTTGTCAGCAGCCGCTTTTTTTGGAGCTAATATCCCATTAGGAAACAAGACATATGATAAATCACTTAATTTGCCCGGCCTCACAACGTCTCTCGTTGGTGGATTTGTTCTCGGATACCAGGCCAGCGACAAACTAAGCTTTGATGTTGACGGACAATATCAGGGATACCTTAAAAATACAGCAAATAATCACATTAATGACCTTTTTGTAAATGCAGAAGCCGGTTATTATCTGAATGAAGGCTTACAGCTATGTGGCGGAGTATCTTATGGTGGTACAAATTATGAATCCATATACGACTCTAAACTATGGACTCTAAACCTGGGAGGAACAGTTGAAACCGGTAAAGGATTTGTCCTCATCATCAATGTTCCGGTTGACTTAGCAGGTGAAAACAACAACAGGTTCAGGGGATTCAGTCTTGCAGCAACCTTCACCATTGAATAGTACAAATCATTTTTTAACAATCATCTACCTAGTGCCTCTAAGCTACATTTAAAATATTTAAAAACAGGAATTTACACTTTATTAGTGTATGTGAGAAATCGTCAAGATCAAACCTGCCCTCGATATTATCGGGGCCTGCCCTCGATAATATCGGGGAATATCATAGATATTATCGGGGAATACCATAGATATAATAATAAATTATCATGAATAAATTGGCGTTTTCTTAGAGGCGCTATCTAA
>CAZVTW010000103.1:0-8771 GCA_964629805.1 uncultured Bacteroidales bacterium
TATGTGCCACTAATACAGCCATTTGATGGCGAGCCAATATAAGCAGTAGCATAATTTCGAGGTGTAAAAGAGACTACTTTCTTTATATATAGACTTTCAAAGATATATGCTTAAGCTTCTCCCCCCCCAGAAATATCACCTGACCCCTATCAATCATAATAAATGAACGAAGTGAAATTTATTAAGCTCATTGATAGCGGATCGGTATTAAACGAAACCGCCATCAGGTTGATGAATATTTGCTTTCTTGCTTTGTTTTTTACATTCTATTCTTCAATGGTTGTCCTTTTTTCTTGATAAAAAAGGACGAAAAAATCAAGCCCAAACTCTGAATTCAGTAAATTCGAAAGATAAAGGCGCAAGGCATAGATTTCGAAAATTACTGAGTTCAGAAACTACGGTACGGGAAAATCATACCTGTTTTAAAGTTTACCATGTCTTATTAACTCTCATAAGATTTTTTATTGAGAGCGCTAGCAATAAAATTCCACGACCATAGCGGGCAGGCCCGGTAAAATTGCGGGCCGGGGCAGGCGAGAGCCCATGAAGGGTGAACTAGTTGGCCTGTGCGTGAGCCGGAATTCATGGGCGGTGCGGGGAGAAGCATAATTTTACCTTGATTTTTTGTTTCTTTTTCATCAAAGGAAAAAGAAAAATATAGCAGCCATCAGTTGTTTCGATTCGCCCGGGTCAAGGTTCTTGCTATGCACTTTTTCTTTGATACAGGCATGTATTTCATGGTATCCCAATTCGCAAGGATGTTTGTCGTTCCGGCGCCTGACAAATTCCCTGAATAATGGGACATACATTTCAATGGTGTTTGGGCTGTCATTTCATCTGTTTATTTTTTAGAGATCGCTTATTATTAACGCAATAGAAATAATCATTTCTGTGTGTGTCCCGAAATTTTCAATTTCGAGGATACTCTACCAAAGGTCCGTATCTCACGATCAGATCAGTCAATGACTGTTTCATTTGCAGGCTTTGTTTGTACTCGTCAACAATGTCATTCATGTTGTTTCCCGCAGAACTTTGTTGTGGCGGGTTGGGCTGTTCAGGCTGGTTGTGTTTGCAGTTTACTGTTTTGTCCTGTGGTTGGTTCAAATGCGATTTTTTAGCTTTCGGGCCGTTGGCGCTGTACATCCCGTCAGGAAACTGCCACTGAAAATCTTTCAGCAATTCTGTGTCCGGTGGGATGTGCCGGCCTTTCATTGTCCGGCTCCATTGCCTGCCGGGAATGGCCCTTACTTTTTCTGTTAGTTTCGTATTGTAGGAGAATTCAAGTTTATCCTCTGTTGTCCGCGATGCACGGTTTCATTAACTGTAATCTTTTCCATAGGTTTATTTATTTTGATTAGAAATTTGTCAATTAAGCGATGATAATATCGGAAATAAATATGAAAAAAACGGAGTCCGGTGATTGTACCGATTGGTGAAAAACAAACCGGACTATGCTATTGCCCTGTGAAGTGGCATGCTTGTATAAATTGTGCCTGGCATGTTGCGAAAATGAATAACGTTCTTTTTTTTGTTCACCAGATATAATGGTTTAGTAATCAAAATACGGCATTTTTCAAAAATATGTAAAAGTAGTTAACACTTTTTTCTCAATATGATTTCATTTTTCGTACGAGATTCCTCCCTATGGTCGGAATGACCATGCTAGCGGTTGAATTTATGGGAGGAAGGATGAGGAAAGCGGAGCTTTCCTCATCCTTCCTCCCATAATCAAAAAACCTCAGTCATTCCGACCGTAGGGAGGAATCTATTTATCCAATAGGTATCCGCAATGAGACATGTAATTGTCCGGGTAGCGAAGAGTCTAAAATATCCGGACATTATTTGGGTACAAAAGTGTTAAGTGATAAATGAAAAATGCCAAAAATTATTTGTTTTTATAAAACAAATATATTATATTTAGCACCATTGGTACTAATTTTTGTTGCTATTCCACTGAGTTTACTTGAAGCATTTGTAGCTGCGTTAATTGCAAAGAAGGTTTGACCGCGGATTTTATTCAATTTTTAAACATTTTCATACTTACTCAGGGGGCATTTCACATTTCTACAGGTTTTGCAGACATATAAGTTGATTTCAATACCTGCAATTGCCAGTAAAAACCAAAAGATGATAAATAAAATCAGTTCATGAAACAGCCAATACTGTGGTAATCCAATCATGAAGAGGATTGGAAATATGGTGATTTTCAGGTCAGACTTTTTATATGGCTTTTCACAATATTTGACAACTCCGGAAATCAGCCCCGGAAACAAGTGATTACAATTTTTTCTGATGCTGCATTTTCTGCAATAGAAAAATGAAATAAACAGGAATCCTGTCACAATAACTGATGTATACATGATTCCGTACAACATAGATATTTTAAACAATGCGTAATCAGCTATCCCAAGCGCAACCATAAGTATGGTCATACTTATGTAGCCGTGAATGTTTATTCTTTCATATTTTGACAATCTTCCGGATTTTTCTGCATTTTTTTTAAAAAAAGGGTATTTCATACTAAGTCCTCATTTTTTTGGCGAAATCAAACTTCGCCTTAAATAAAAATAATCAACGAGATGCAAATTTATTATATAGTAGATATTCAAAAAAAAATTTTTAAGGATTACATGAGTGATAATTTGAATGCAGCCATTTCCCTGCTGTTGCGTATGATGAGGATATCACCGGCCAATACCGGATGGTTCCATGTTTTGCCTTGTATGGCCGAAAACCTTGAAAATTCTTCAAATTTATGCGGGTTTGCATCGATAAGCGCTAATTCACCTTCCTCAGAAATGACCAATAAAATATCCTGGTCTGCCAAAAGGATGATCTGACCACCGTAACGACCTTCTTTCCATGTGCCTTTACCGTTAGCAATGTCTATACAGGCAAGTCCGGGGCCAACATATCCATAGGCATAACCTTTATGGATAACAAAATCATTGAAGTTTGGTTTCAGCTTCCTTGAAGTCCATAATTCATTGACTTTCCATTCACCTGATTCTCTCGTCACCCTGATACGGCGAATACCACTGCCATCAGCATCGCTAATCAGGACATCGCCATTTGGCGCCTGTGCAGGTTGTACAATTCGGGACTCACCGGACCATGAATGTTTCCAGAGAATATCTCCACTATTTGGGGAGAAACTGGTTGCTCCGGCTCCGTTCAGCATCACAACCTGTTTTATTCCGTCTATTGTCAGGAGATGGGGTGAACTATAACTGTCACCTCCGTCCGGGCCAAACCAGCGTATTTCGCCGTTATCAATATCATAAGCAGCAAGTGTACCGGCCACGGCAACAATAACAATATCATCAATGACAAGTGGTGAACTTGTAAAGCCCCAGCCGGGTGTTTTGGTTTTCGTATCTGAAGCAGCATTTGCTGACCAAATAATTTTACCGTCTGTGGCGTGAAGGACATTCAATATACCGGTAGCGCCAAATGAATACACCCTTCCGTTGCTTAGTGTGGGAGTTGCTCTTGGACCGGCGCCGGCATGCGAATCCCAGAAACGTGTAGAGTCGCGGTGCATCCAAACCGGTTTGCCGTTGCGCAGGTTGTAACATGATACAATTTCATATTCCCCCCGTTGTTCCTGGGTAAACAAAAAATCACCCTGAACAGCACAGGAAGAACAACCCGGTCCGATGGATTTTCTCCATAGCTCAACAGGTGGTGAAGCAGACCAGTCAGTTTTGATCTGAATGCCGTGAATAATACCATCTCGCCCCGGACCACGAAAACCAGGCCATTCAGCCTCCGTGTCTGTCAATGCAGAAGCGACAGATGAGGCTGCCGGTTTACCATCATTCCGGGCCAGAAGCTCTTCTTCATGGGTTGTTGTCCAACGCCACATAAAATCAGCTTCTGCATTACCTGTGATTCCTCCTGACCGGAGCAGTAAAAACATGCCACATGCAATGAGGATTGTACTGACCATTGTTATACGACGTAACCTGTTTCGTAATTCCCGGGTGACAAGAGCCCATATGACAAAGGCAAAGCTGAGAACCGGAATAGCGTAAACAAAAAACATCATACCCTGCATCCCTGTCAGGATTGACTTATGGGTGAGACGGGATGTGACGATTAATGTAAGTATCATCACAACAATAGCTGCCCATCGTTCTATTCGTGGCGCCCGGCTAAAAAATCCCCACCATACAAATATGGCCAGCCCTCCGGCAAGCCCTCCGAAAACCCCAATGATTATTGTTTCCGGATCAATAGCCGGCAGGATATACCAGAGTATCCATTGGATAATTACGATGGCTATTCCGGGCCACAGACGAAGATTTTTTTCCTTTACCTGGCTGTTATTTTGCATTTGTGAATTGTTTTTATTCATTTCTGTTCATTTCTGTTCATTTTTCCGGATTTGCTCCACTTCTTTTTCAGTCAAACCAGTCATTGTCGTAATGATATCATTTGAGAGTCCTGCACTAATTCCTTTTTTTGCAGCAATGATTTTTTCATTTTTCTCACCGCGTTTCTCACCTCTTTTTTCTGCTTCTATTGTTGCTCTTCTTATAGCCAATTCTACTTTTCCTTTTTCATCCTGTTTTCTCATTGCAGCGTAATCGTAGGCCATAAGTTCATCTTTTGTCCATGAATGTTTTTCTGCATCCTCATAAGCATGTTTTAATCCTTCATCATCAATATTTTCAGGGATGACATCCAGATTTTTGACATTTTTCAGAAAGAAAATCCATTTATCCTCAGATGTAACTAACTCTTCTATGGTTTTGTTAAATTTTTTTAGTTCAATAAAATTAAATTCCAAGTCTTTAAGGTCCTGCTTACCAGTATTTGTATTTATAATCAAATGCCTTGACACATACTTATCACCTTCAAAAAAGTCGAAATCGAGTATGCCAATAAAGATAACCTGGTTAAGTTTAGGATAGTCATCTCCTATCTCTATCTGAGATGAATATTGTTTGGCTGTATAGTATTGAACCCTTTTATCAAAACCATCAGGTTCCTCAACCTGCATTTCAACAATATACGAGACATCTCTTTCATCTGTCACTCTGACATCAAGGAGTGTGCTTTTTAATCCTTTTATTTCCGGTAACTTAAAAGGATTTTCTATTTTGGCAGAAATAATTCTTTTCCCTTTTTTTAAATTCAATATCGCATTTAAAAAAGATATGATGATTTCCGTTTTTTTCTCATTACCAAATATTTTTCTAAATGCAACATCATTTTTAATGTCAACAAATCTCATCATAATCAATTATATTGGTTGCTTTTTTGTACAAAATTACTGTATCCTTATCATAAAACAATCATTTTAACCAAAAAACACTACCCGTCAGTAAAGAAATCTATATAAACGCATATGGCAGTCTGTTGGACAATTATAAGCACAATTCGGAAAAGGACTTGTTTATGCATCTTTTCAAAAATATATATCATGATAGAAACAAGTATTACTGATCAAAAATATATCCTGTACATAAAGTTTGGTAAAAATTCCATTTGCCTGATATAACCAATATTTCCAGGTTCACTTGTGTCATAATATTCTGACATTTTACCCCTGTGATTGGTAAGATTTGGCAAATCAAGGTACAGTTCATGTGTAACTTTGGGCAGGTTAATTTTATAGCTGACAGATAGATTCAACTCATATAAAACATCCATTTTCCTGTTATATGCTTTTTTATAGTCCCAGAACCGTCCTTTTGAGGGCTCGACAGCTAAATTTCCATTTTCATCCCGAAGCAAAGGGATATACCTCTGACCCCCATTATAAAATATTTTCGCATTCAGTGTCAGGGTTTTATTCTGTTTTTTACCAAGTTTATCAAATTCTTTCCCAACCAATAAGTTGAATAAAGCATTGTTATTGAACTTTGTGTTTCGTTCTATACCATCGGTGGATGTATATTTTGAATTGAATAATGTACCATTTATCAGGAAATAATAATGATTATTGAAGTATCGTTCAATGGTCAACTCAAGTCCGTAATTTTTTCCGGTGCCTTTGTTGACCAAATCAACATACCTGTAATCAGAACTTTCGTTAATTGTGGCATAATGACTTGTATCATTGTTTTCAACCGGGAGATTATATAAATCCTGGTAATAAATCTCGAGTTTAGCTACAATATTTTTTGTGAATTGTCTCTCATATCCTGCAATGTAATGATGTGCTCTAAGAAAATCAAGGTCTTTATTTGGTTCGGTAAAGCCACCCTCAGGTTTTTGAACTCGTGTGAAATAATTATGAATTCTTTCCATTGTGCTGTGATTTCCATAACCTGCATGAAAGGAATTTTTGGAATTGATTTTCCACAATAAAGCAATTCTGGGTTCCAACGTACTCTTATTATTAAAGAACAGATTCATATTATGCAATCCTGAAACGAGTATCAGATTGTTTTTGAAACTATGTTTCCAACTCACAAAATTTTGCAGACTTGTAATATATCCATGAAAATCCAATAAAGAAACTCTGGTTGTCAGACTTTTGTCAAGTTGACTTTGGTTTGTACGATAATCATACATTGAACATTCGGTTCCAATCCTGATTTTATTTTTAGCATTTATTTTATTATTGTAAAAGATTCTCCCTTTATATGCCGAAGTTTTATATGAACTACTGTAATTAAGTTTTCTGCCGTTTGTTTCAGTCGTTACATCTACAGGACCATTTTCTATGTTTACATCTTCTGATTCAAAAATATCTTCATCAATGCTTCTGGCTGAATATGCCAGCGTAGTCCTGAAATAACTATTTTTGTTGATTGTTAAAATATGATTCATACCAATATTACCAAGATAATTATCCTGTTCAAAGTCTTCGGTAATATTTGGTAACATGTCTCTGTCGCCCGGGGTTTCCCAAATAGAAGGTTGGAGATCTTCAACCATTAAATTATCAAGTCCTCCGAGTCCGAAGAAAGAGAATCGGCCCGCCGTTTTTGTCGGAAGCACAATTTTAAAAGTTGCGTCCTGGAAGGTTGTTGAAATACCAGGTATATCCGCCAGCCCAATGTCCTGAATTAATCCGATGGTCGAATACCTGTAGTTAATAAGGAAGGAACCTGTATATCCCTTTTTAAAAGGCCCTTCTAATGTCATATCTGTGCCCATTATTCCTATTCCGGCAGCTGCTTCGAATTTTTCATTGTTCCCTGCTCTAAGTTTCACGCTGTAAATACCGGATAAAACATTACCATACTCAGGTGAAAAAGCGCCTGTGTAAAAATCAGAAGCTGATAGCAGTTTGTTGTTGAGAGCATTAAATCCTGCCACCGTTGAATTTTGGTCCGACTGATGGCTTGGATTTGTTATTTCTATGCCTTCAAGTCGCCATTGGACATATTTTGGTGCATTTCCCCTGATAATGATGTCATTGTTGCCATCCTGTGAACTTGTTACCCCGGCAAAATTAGTAAGAATATGGGAAGGATCGTCATGACTGCCTGCATATCGTTTTGTTTCCTCTGGTGAGATGGAACGTGAACTTAGCAAAGCCATATCATTCAGGGCATTTCCGCCTTTTTTATTTCCTTTTATAACAATTTCATCCATCTCTGTAACAGATTCCTGAAGTTCAACATCTAAAACAACCTGTTTTGCAGAACTGACAATGATATTTGTCAGTGATTTGGTTTCATAGCCCATGAATGAAATTTTGATGGTCATCCTGCCAACCGGGATATCTTCCAGTCTGAATATACCATCATTATCTGTTGTTGTTCCAATAAACGGATTTGAACCGGGTATAACAACAGTTGCACCGGGAAGCGGCATTTTACTGTCAGTATCAATAATTCTGCCCCTGATCGTCTGGCTTAAATCCTGGCAAAAACAAACATTTGTAATGATGGCAAAACTGATTAATATTAAAATTTTCTTTTTCATTTTCGTTTTATTTGAGGGGTTTATAATATATTTTATGTTTCTAATTCAAAGCAATTTACTGATATGAGCCTGACATTTAAATCCCTGAGTTTATTTAAAATTCCATACAGAAATGTATCATCCTTAATATTCCCCGAAAGAATAGTATCATCTTGTTCATAGTTTATTTCCATATTTTCAAAATAGCTTTCACGGTTTTTATCCAGGTGACCCCGGACTCTAATTATTGTTTTACTGTTCATGTCTGTTATTTTTAAAGATTTGTTTTTCCAATGAATTTAATTACTGAACTCAGTAATTATCGAAATCTATGCGTTACAAGGCATCGTTTAACTCCTCATCCCGACATCAAGTATGTCGGGACTCCGGGATTAATCGATACCATGCGCCTTTATCTATCAAATTTACTGAGTTCAAAATTAAGGCAAAGGTATTGGTCATCCATTAAAAAAAAATCACCCCATGGGATGATTTGGTGTGACTATTTTGTGTAGTTTGTAGATGAGTCCACTCTTAAAAGTAAGAATTTCATCAAAATCAAGCCTGCCCTCGTAAATAAAATGTCGGGGGTGTTGAGAATTTTTAAACCGGAGTTAACTGTCTGTTAATGAGGATTGAAAAATTCTCAACAATGCAGAGTTTGGTGACAGATGGACTTTTTGCAGTGGACTCATAGATTTATATTTTACTGAGAGTAATATATATGGGGAGCGGGCATAACATAACTTTTTAAAACGAAATAAAGCGCTTATTTGAGTTGGTTATGGTTTTTAAAAAACCTAAGTTATGCCCAGTCGAAGTATATAACAGGCCTGCTTTTACATTCATACTTCATCTTTATAAACAAGTTCCCAGCCGTTATATACCAGTCTTATTTTCTT
>CAZVTW010000103.1:8871-14598 GCA_964629805.1 uncultured Bacteroidales bacterium
GATTCTTTCTATATCTGTCAGTCCGTATGGTAAACGTTTTATTTTTTTCATTTTTTTAAATATTATACTTCATCTTTATAAACAAGTTCCCAGCCGTTATATACCAGTCTTATTTTCTTTAATTCAGAATTGCCGGATGTTTTTCGAATAAATTCATCCCGGGAATATAATTGAAGTTGTTTATCAGCCTCGGTTTTTAAGTCATCAAGCGATGTTTTGCTTAATCCTTTCTCATTGCGTTTTTCATATTTTATTTCAATCATATAGCTGTATTTCATCTCCGGATGCTTCACAAAGAAAGGTTCGAGGTACAAATCGCAATACCCTTTATTCATTTCATATTCAGGATGTATTAAGTAATGCGAACTGATGTTCAGATAAGCCAGCAGAAAACCTTTTACCATTGCTTCTCCCCGGATATAATCCCTTATGCTGCTTTGGTTTTTTATTTCATTGGCAAGAAATTCGAACACAGGTTCCCACAAACCGTCATAAGCCATATTGTCTACAAGATTTTCCAGTTTGAAAATATCCACATTAAAAACATCCGTATCTCTGTATGCCTGCAGGATGTATTGTGAATAAAAGCTCTTAATGGTTTCATTTGGTATCTTCAACTGAAACTTTCCCCTTGACTCTTTTTCTATGGTGATAAGTCCGAAGTAATACAAAAGAGACACGAAGCTTTCCTGCTTGTGCAATTGAGAAACAGAAAATGATGTTTGAATATCAGAGATAATATTGCCAGTATCATAAATGTTCTTTAAAAGAGAGAAATTTCCGTTGAGTTTATTATCAAGTATGACTAAATATCTTAATTTTTCGTAATCTGTTTTTGCATTATTGTCAATTAAACTGTCTGGTAAATATCCTGTATCAATAATTTTTTTCAAAAAATAAAGAACCATATCACTATTATACATATTTGTGTTGGCTCTTTTTGAGAACTTATAGTTATTATACCATGTATCTATTACAGACATCAAATAATCAGTATCATAGTGCAATACACCTTCATTTTGATAATACTTGATGATGGAGATGACTTCCTGCCGGTTAAAACCGACCATTTGGTTGAAGCGGTCATCTGTGGCCACATTTTCACCTATGTTGAAACCACTTGTTACGTCATCCATTGTGAGAGGTGAGACCCCGGTTATGAAGAGTTTGCTGATGGCTGCGTTACTTCCGGTAGTTCCTGCTTTGAGCTTGTTAAAAAAGAACCTGAAAAATCCTTCTTTGTGGGTGAGTTTAAAATACTGTTCTTTTCCTGACCCGGGCGTGGAGAGAATGGTATTGGCAAAGTTGTCATATTCGTCTATAATGATGAAAAGTTTTAAGTTATTCAATTTGCAATAGGTGCAAATAAATTCTAAAGTGTCATAGCTTTTTGAATATTGTTTAATTTTTATAAAAAAATCATCCCCCAAAATATGTCTGTAATTCTCACAGAATTCATAATATTTCAAACTGCAATGATTTTCAAAAGAAGCCTCTGTCTCTTTGATATTTGGATTTACTGCTGAAAAATTAAAGGATAATATTAAATATTTACCTTGTTCTTCTGTCGGATGGTCTTTGATGTATGTCTCTTTAAAATACGTTTCAAATTTATCTTTTTTGGCTACATCATAGTAATCCTCCAGAACCGATAGCCACAGGCTTTTCCCAAACCTGCGCGGACGTATCAGAAAAACGTAATTCATTGTTTCTTCCAGAACAGGAATAAACCTTGTTTTATCAACATAATAGTAATTCTCTGTCTGGATTCTTTCTATATCTGTCAGTCCGTATGGTAAACGTTTTATTTTTTTCATTTTTAGATAAGCTTCTTAATATTTGTGTATCACTTAAATATTTTATTTTGACATGTTTCGTCGAATTTATAAAATTTAATTGTATTAAATGGCAGAAGTCGATAAAAATATGTAAAAGATTTGTAGTATTCTATGTACCATAATGTGATACCGGAAAGACTATATGTATTCGAAAAAAAAACTTACAGAATCAACCCCTTCTCCTGCGCTTTTTCAACTGCTTCTGTACGGTTGTCAACTCCCAGTTTCGATCGGATATTTGCAACATGGGTTTTAACGGTATTTAATGAAATGAAGAGTTTGGCTGCTATTTCAGGATAAGTAAAATTATCGGCAATAAGACGGAGAACGTCCAGTTCGCGGGTACTTAATCCTGCATCAGAATATTGTTCTTTCTTCTTTTCTCTTTTTTCAATAGCGGTCTTTAGTTTTTCAATCAGTTTTTTTGGGATGTTCGTCTTTTTTATTGCCTGAACTTTATAGACTTCGTCAAGGAGTTCTCTGATATTTTTATGATGAACAATATAATAAACCAAAATATTGTTTTTCGTTACATATTCGAGCGACTCAATTAGATTTTCTACTGCTTTCTTTTTTTCTCCTGTTGCTTTCAATAATATTGCAAATAGTATTTTGAGTTCAATTTTTCGCTCCGTTCTTTCAATGGAAACAGCCATATTAAATAACTTTGTTAATAGTTTTTCGGCTTCCTCAAATTTCTGCTCCAAAATTAGCAGGAGTGCGTATGGGGTGTATCTGTGCTCATCTGCGTAGGATATATTCGTATAATTAACTACCCCGTACTCCACAAAAAATTGTTTAGCTTCATCGTACTGTTCCTGGTCAACCAAAACAAAACCTTTCCATGAGATGTAAAGTGTCATCAGATTTGGTTCGATGACATGATTGTTAAAAATATTTTCAAACTCTTCCAGTTTGTTTTTGGCGCCTGCCGAATCACCACATACGTAAAGGACGAGTGAGTGCACTACCAGTACAATTCCTTTATTGGTAATACTTGGATCCTCACGGGATAATGAAGATGCGGTTTTTATATTATTAAGGGCTTCATCAATTTCTGCCCACATACATTCTATTATTGCAAGATTGGAGTAAAATAAAGCGTATGAATATTCTTCTTTTGTTATTTGAGCGTAGCCCTTTTCCTGCAGAAAAGATAACAATTCAAGACTTTTGTTATATGCCGATTTCAGCAATCCCATTCGAAATTCGTTATAAACCAGCGTTATTGCAATTGTAGAGATGAGTTGAATGTTGCCAGATTGTTTACTGTATTCCAGGGCCGTATTCAGATTTTTGATGCATTCACTGAATTTTTCACCCGCCATATTAGCCATTCCAATTGTGTACCAGCCCCAGCTAAACCATAATGGATCGTCGTCTGATAAATTTTCGATTGCGGTTTGACCATATTCAAGAATTTTATCCGGAAGGTTTAAAAAAGAATTCAAAAAAGCAAAAGCAACGGAGATTTTGCCCAATAATTTTTTTCTGTATTGAATTTCATTTTCAGGCAAATTTTTGTCATCAATACTTTTCCTAATAATTGTCTCAGCAGATGTTAAATATGGTTCAGCTTTTGATATTTGACCATTCATAGTCAATATCCACCCATAGTAAAGACAGAATTCCGCATTATTTTTTATGATTTCATCTGGCAGATATTCACCATACTTTTGAATGACCAAGTGATGACCGTTTAACCACATACTCTCAACTGTTTCACCGAGAAGCTGCATACTTTTGTTGTAATCGCCCGACTTAATGGTATGCTCTATTGCATACTGTGGCATATTATTTTCCTCAAACCATTTACCTGCTTTGGTATGCAGATAAAGTATCTTTTTTTTATCAGTTAATTGAAGCCTGTGTTTCAATAAATCTGAGAACAAGTGATGATATCTGTACCAGTTTCGTTCATCGTCCAGAGGAACAAGAAACATATTACTTTTTTCCAGTTTCTCAAGAATTAACTGGCTGTCATTTCTTTGTAAAACCCGGTTACACAGAGGAGCTGATATTTGCCTGAGAACAGAGGTTTGTAATAAAAAGTTTTTAATATATTCCGGTTGCATTTTTAATACTTCCTCCACCATGTAATCCATGATATAGCGGTTATCTCCTTTCAGGGTCTGAATGAAACCTGAAATGTTTTCTCTTTCACGCATTGATAAGGATGTTAGTTGCAAACCGGCAATCCAGCCTTCGGTTTTGTCTTTGAGTATTTGAATATCTTCAATGGATAACCCGAGCTTCATCTTTTTATTAAACAAATGAAATATATCCTGGACTGAAAAACTGAGATCAGATGAACGTATCTCAATCATCTGGCCCTGGCTTCTTAATCGGGCAACAGGGAAAATCGGATCAGAGCGTGTTATGATGACAAGTTGCACATTGCCGGGTAAGTGCTCAAGAAAGTATGTGACAAGCTCAAATATCCTGTCATTATTGATAAAATGGAAGTCATCAAGCACCAGCAGAAAATGTTGGTTGATGTTGAGTAAATCGTTGATCAACATGCTTGTAATAGACCTTAAAGTTGGTTTGTTTGAAGATTGTAACAGTTTAAGCGCTTTATTGCCGTATTCTTCATGCAAATCCTGGGTACCATAAATGATATAACTCAGAAAGTTTACAGGATCATTATCACCTTTATCAATTGAGAACCATACAGCCGGCATTTTATGCTGATGAATCCATTCACTTATCAATGTTGTTTTCCCAAATCCTGCAGGGGCAGAAACAAGAATTAATTTTCGGTCCAAGCCTTTGTCTAGTATATCATAGAGGCCAGAACGGTGTACCAGGTTTTTACAAGGCGGGGGGATATGTAGTTTTGTTAAAAGCACGCAATATCTTTATTTTTTTTGTTATAAAAGATTATATGATTCAAAAGAATTCATAAAAAGTACCTGAACTGGAAACAGAAACCCGAATCACCTACAGGTCCTTTCTGCGTTGTTATCCCGGAAGTGATTTGATAAATGGTCATCAATAACCTGTTGGACTGCATCAGTGAATCCGCAATTATAATTTGCCGAAACAACCGGGTAATCTTTTTTAAGTAAATCCGGAGCATTTTCCAGCACAAAACTGTGTTTCGTGAAATTGAGCAAATCAATATCATTGTAATCATTCCCTACACCCAGGGTTTGTTTTTCCGGAATATTCAGATAGTTGCATAGCCATTTCGCCGTAAGACCTTTATTAACATCAGAGTTATAAATTTCCATCCAAAGTGAATCGCCATCAATTGGTGAGGTTGTACGGATTACCCTTACACCATCTAAAAGGGACTTTATTTTATGAAAGAGATACATATCTCCGGGTAAAATTAGCAGAAACTGGCAGGCATCTCCAAAACTTTCAAGCCCTTCACCATTAATGGGTTCGCAAAATTCACCATACCTATCAATACGTTTAAGAAAATCAATTGTCTGTTGTTGTCCGTTAAAATATTTAAAATAATGGTTGTTTGGTATGGGACGGTGTAACATGAAACTAACATTAAGTGTTTCAAGTTTTCTTGCTATTTCATTGACTTTTGGACCTGGCAGGAACTTTTTAAGTAGTATGCGTTTAGATTTCCATTCACATAGGCCGGAACCATTTGAAAAAATAATATAGTCAAAAGGAAATTCCTTCTGCAAAACGTTTTCAACAAGATGCAGGGAACGTCCTGTCGCAGCTACACGCACAATACCTTTTTTCGCTAAATCATGTAATGTTTTGTAATCGCGTTCATGAACGGTTTTATTATCCTGTAGTAGTGTTCCGTCCAAATCAGTGATGACCATTTTAACCATAAGATACTTTTATATAGAAACAAACAATTAATCAAGTAGTTCATAACTACTCATCACGACCGGTGCATCAAGTGTTTTTA
>CAZVTW010000104.1:0-14481 GCA_964629805.1 uncultured Bacteroidales bacterium
GGTATAAATCAATACATTGTTCCGGATAATTGTAAGGATATAGTTTCCATTTGGAATGTCAGGCAGTTCAATTTTATTTATACCAGCATTCAACTGGCCTTTTTTAATTATTTTCCCCTGGATATCCATTATTTTAAAACCTGCCTTTTTTTCTTCCTTATATTGAATATTTACATAATCCTTTGCCGGATTTGGGAACACCTGAAAATCAGCTTTTTCTTGAGATGAGTTGTAAGTACCAGTCGTATTAAGACTCTCTTTCAGTTCTAAAGCCTTTGTTTTGAGTTCCGATTTTTTCTCCCAAAACTCCTTGTCGCAAGTTTCCAGTTCATCACAATGAGCACAGGTCGGTACATTCTTTACATCAATAGCACACCTTTTTACTTCGCATTTTCCGTTCAATCCCTGGGTTGATTTGCATGTCCAGCATTGTCCGTTTTTTTTATAATTACAGGTATTATCGCAGGCCTGTGTACAAAATCCAATATAGCGCCATTCATCCTCAGTGGCGCCAAATAATTCGCTTCCTGGATTCAAAAAAGTTATACCGCTGGTTAGAAGGACGGATTTTTTGATAAAATCACGTCTGCAAGAGTTATAATTTTTTTTCATGAATTGAAAATTTTAGTCTTGATAATAGTTCTTCTTATCTTTTAATGAAATTCCTCACATACAATAATTCCTTGTTTTTTATGATATTTATAATGTAGTGGCCAGATATTAGATGTGATACATCTAAAACAGATTTGCCGGTATTTACTGAACCATGCTTCATCATTTTCCCGTTGAGGTCGAATATTTTGTAACTTACCGGGAATTGATTTGGATTGCTAATGTGGATTTCCTTATTCGTTGTAGTCGGATATAATTTAAATCCGTCCTCTTTTTGTATATCAATTGAATTAGTCAGCAATCCCCATTGTTCCTGCTTTCGAAGAGCAAAATTTCTAACACTCGGATAGTTAACAAATATACTTTTTGTGCAGGTTTCCAAATCCGGGCAATGGGCACAACTGAGCATTTCCCTTTCTATGGCACATGCCCTTGCTGTACATGTTAAATTGTCGTTCTCTCTGCATCCTTTGCAAGAAGGTTTAAAACTGCAAGGTTGAGGGCATCTGTACATACAATACCCATAGTCTGTATAATCATCTTTCGTATTACCAAAACTGCCAGTGGTTAAACCAAACAAACCCGCTCCGGCTATACATTTTGCACAATTCAGCAAAAAGCAGCGACGATCTGTTTTGTCTTGCTTTGTATAATTATCTTTCATCATTTATAAATTATATGTTGTGAATTCAATAATAAAGACAAATATATCCGAAAGTCGAATATGTTAATTAACGAAATAATCCAAAAACTGGCAGAAATGATACATATCTTTTAAGATTCTGATTTACAATACCATTTTTACATATTAAAAATCCGAATGTAAACGATGAGTTAGTCCCGGGAAGTATAATTATTGCCAAATGCTTCATTATATCAGGTCAATTTCGTTCATATAATATATTTATGTACTTTTGGACATTAAACAAAGACAATACATTTTTGATCGTCAAACCATTAAATAAAAACACGTCATGAAAAATTTCAGAATTCCGATAAGTATTTCAATTATTTTTTGTTTTATTTTATCACAAAGTTGCAAACAACCATCTCCTGATGCTGAAAATATACGATTACCAAAAATTTTCAGTGATGGTATGGTTTTGCAACAAAAACAAAAAAATTCAATTTGGGGAACAGCATCACCCAATAGTATTATCCGGATAAGCATCGGAGATCAGGTTACAGATGTAAAAACAGCCACGGATTCAGTCTGGGAAGCATCCTTACCAGCGATGGAAGCCGGGGGACCTTATAGAATCAAAATTACAGGGAAAGATACGCTTCAGATAGAAGATGTTTTAGTTGGTGAAGTATGGCTGGCATCTGGTCAGTCAAACATGGGATACACCATGGGATCACTCGAAGATTATTACAAGGATGAAATAAAAAATTGCAGCAATGATAAGTTACGATTTTTGAAGACAGAAAAGGAAAACACAGAAACTCTAAAAGAAGACATTAATACAACAGGCTGGAAATCTTCCAGCAAAGACAACATATCAGATTTTTCGGCAGTGGCCTATTTTTTTGCAAAAGAGCTCCAACATATTTACAATGTACCTGTTGGCATAATTAACAGCAGTTACGGCGGAACCGCCATCGAATTATGGATAAGCAGAAATAAGCTGGACAACTTTGAGAAATACAAAAACATACTGGCAAAATATGATACTATCCCGGAAACACCAGAATCTGTAAAACAAAGACAAAAAGAGTGGTCACAGAAAATAAAAGAAAATTACCACCACAGCATAATAGATTCTGAAAAATGGAAAACACTCAATGCTCCTGAATCATTTGAAAAAGAATTATATCCTGAAACCGATGGATTTTTCTGGCTCAAAAAAACAGTTCGTTTACCGGAGAAATTTGCCGGAAAAGACATAGAAATACATTTAGGTTCGATTGACGATGTTGATGCGACATTTTTCAATAATACGCATATTGGCAACGGAACCTGGTGGGATCAACCCCGTGTTTTCAGGGTAGATGGCAGTCTGGTGACTGAAGGGGAAAACGAAATAGCTATAGCTGTCATAGATTTTGCAAGCGCCGGAGGTTTTCGCGGAACAGCAGATCAAATGAACATTTACCAGAACGGTGACAGCATTTCCATCGCTGGTAAATGGCACTGTTGTCACCTGGCAGAAAAAGGAGGTTATCCTTCATTCCCGTTTAGCAGGAAAGCAACCTATCCGACCGGATTGTACAATGCCATGATTCACCCTGTTATTCAATATGGTACTAAAGGAGTTATCTGGTACCAGGGAGAAGCGAATGTAGGAAGGGCAAAAGAATACCAAAAACTATTTCCTGCCCTGATTGAAGATTGGCGGACTCAAAAAAACGACCCTGACTGGCCTTTTATTTACGTACAATTGGCCAATTTCAAAGAAAAAAAAACAGAACCTTCTGACAGTGAATGGGCAAGGCTTAGAGAAGCCCAGTTAAAAACCCTGGAAGTGCAAAATACAGCTATGGCAGTAACCATTGACATTGGTCAGGCCAATGATGTGCATCCAAAAAACAAACATGATGTTGGAAAACGTTTGTCACTTGGCGCCAGGAAAGTTGCCTATGGTGAAGATCTGGTTTATTCAGGTCCGGTTTTTGACAGTCTGACCATTGACAAACAACAGGCTATTGTTCATTTTTCTCATACAGGAGACGGATTAACAACCCCTGAAAGCCAGACTCCGGAAGGTTTTGCCCTGGCAGGAGCAGACAGCATCTTTTATTGGGCTGACAAAGCAACAATAGTTGAAAACACTGTTGTACTGGAATCTGACGAGGTTAAAAATCCGGTACATGTCAGATATGGCTGGGCAGATAATCCGGACTGTAACCTTTATAACAAAGCAGGTTTGCCGGCATCACCATTCAGGACAGATAATTTCTAATACCGGATAATGGCTTTACTTCACAAAAAGAGCTTTATATTATACCTAAAATTCTTATTTTCTTGTATTTTTTTATTTACAACGCTGCCGGGTGCAAGCACGCCGGCAGGTTTAGCGCTCAAACCCAAAAAAGTTAAAAATTGTTAATCTATTCCGGCTTGTCCGGGTCAGGTCATACCAAAAGTACCTAAAGTTTTAAAGTTATTAATGAGTCAACTTCTGAAAGTCTATTTATTGCAAAACTCATCGTTATTTGTCCCGACTTTGTCGAGACAAATATCCCTTCATTTTATGTACATGGCAGGCTATGTTCCCGACTAAGTCGAGGCAAAAATCATCCTTTTAGGAGCGGACCCATATTATCTGTCAGCCTGAATTCATTGACAGGCAACTTTTACACTGTCGGCCAGGTATTCTTTGGGGAGTTTTCCAAAATGCTCTTTAAAACAGTTTTTGAAATAAGTATAATTCGTAAAACCAATAGATGTCATTATTTCGGAGATATTATTTTGCCCCTGACTGATAAGTTGGGCAGCTCGTTTCATTCGTATTATGCGGATAAACTGATTTGCAGAATAGTCCGTAAGGGCTTTTAACTTGCGATACAATTGTGTCCGGCTGACACCAAGCTCGGAGGCAAGGAATTCAACACTCAGATGTTCCTCGGCAATACTATTCTCAATAACCTGAATGGTTTTCTGCAGGAACTTCTGGTCGGCATCTTCAATCAAAATTTCACGTGGCTGGAGCTGATATTGCCTGGCAAACTTCTCAACCAGTTGTTTACGCAATCTGAGAAGGTTGTGTACTCTGGATTTCAAAATTTCCGATTCAAAAGGTTTTATGATGTATTCATCAGCTCCCTTATCAAAGCTATTTAATCTGGTATGCTTATCCGTTTTTGCCGTGAGCAGTATAATTGGGATGTGGCTGGTCGTTTCGTTAGTCTTAATCTTATTAACAAGTTCAATCCCATCGATTTCAGGCATCATAATATCGCTAATGATGATATCCGGCACATATTTTTTGGCTGCCTCAATACCCTGTTTCCCGTTAACGGCTTCAATAATGTTACAGGTATCATTAAAAATATGTGCCACATATCGGCGTAAATCATCATTATCCTCAACAATAAGGATGAGACTGCGATTTGCTTCGAACATCTTATCCTCCTCCTTATCAGTACTATTCGGAAAGCAGCCTTCATTCATGCTGAAATTATTATCATATGATAGTTTATTTTTCGATATTGGAGTAGCTGAAATTTCGTTATCCTGATACAGACATTTTGCCACCGGGAGTTTAATAAAAAATGTGGTTCCTTCGTTTACATTACTTTGAACCTGAATTTTCCCTTTATGTAATTCTATTAGTTCTTTAACTAATGCAAGTCCAATACCTGAACCCTGTTTTTCATTTTTTGTCAGGGTATAAAATCGTGTAAAAATTTGTTCAGTTTCATCTTCAGACATCCCCACACCTGTGTCCGTCACTTTGATTAAAGCGTAACCAGTTATATCATTTTCAATAAAAATCCGGATTTTACCGCCTGGTTTGGTAAATTTTACCGCATTAGAAATAAGGTTGGAAAATATTTTTTCAATTTTTTCATAATCAAAATAACCGGATATTTCCTGTTCAGACAAGGTTTCAACTGAAAGAATAATTTCTCTGTCAGAAGCAAATTTTTCAAAATGAGCCACAATTCCCTCAATACATTGAGAAAGATTACCCCAGGCAACAACCAGTTTCATTTTTGCCTCATCAAGTTTGCGAAGATCAAGCAGGTTGTCTATTAACTGGCGCATTTTTCCGGCATTTCTATGTATTGAAGAAACATATGAACCGGATTCTCCGGAGCGATTTAATAATTCTTCACACAAGCCTGTTATCATTGTCAAAGGAGTTCTCAACTCATGGGATATGTTTGTGAAAAATCGTAATTTAGTCTGGTCTTCCTCATGAATTTTCTTTGACATTTGTTCAATTGCAGTTTTTTGTTTTCTGAGTAAAACATTGTCTTTTTGTTTCCGCTTATATGCCAGAAATAATAAAGCGCCAAACAGCATTGTCATAACAAATCCGGCTAATAAAAAATTGCCGGACTGTTTCTGTCTATTTATTTGTTCATCAGCCAGTTGCTTATCTTTTTTCCGCTGTTCCTGTATATTTTTATATTCAAAAAGTGTTTCAAGCCGTGCCAGACTTTTCGCCTCATTCCTGCTTTTGATCGTGTCAGAAAGTTGATTGGAAATATTTAAAAACCTGTATGCATCCCTGAAGTTCTGCTGATTTTCATATAACCGGCACAAAAAATATGCATTTTCCTGCTGTAAATCAAGCATATTGCCCTCTAAGGCATAATTGTAGGCCTGAAGATAAAATGAAATTGCTCTGACATTATTGCCCTTCTTTTTATATAGCCTGGCAAAAGCCTGATAAGATTTACTCATGGAACGATTGTCTTCAACAGCTTTTGCCAAATCAAGACTTTTTTGATAAAAAGCCCGGGCTGTATCTCTACTATTAAGGTGTTGGTAAGCATCGCCAATATTTAAAAGCACATGGTGATATTTTATGCTGTTCAGATAATCCTTAGCCGAATAAAAAGCCTTCTCGTAATAATCTATTGCTTGTCTGTAATCTTCATTATCAAAATTTATATTACCCAGATTTATGTAAGCTAATGCATAATAAGGAGCAAATTCCTGCTTTTTCCCATACCTGAGCTGCTGTTTAAAAAAGACAACAGCAAGACTGTCTTTACCCTGTAAACGGTAAATATCTCCAATTTTATTGTATATGTCATGAGCCGCGTTCATATTATGCCTAACCTTCATATCCAACACTTTTTTATAATACAAATATGCCACAGGATAATTATGCTGGTAATCCTTAAAATAGTCAGCTATTTGCATATAAGCAGATGTTGTCACCCAAATATTATTCGTACTATCGGCAATTTCTATCCCCCGGAAAAGATTTTCAATAGCCATTTTCCGGTTTTCATTTAAGGTATATAAATGAGCCAGGTCAAGATAAACACCTAAAGTCCAGTAGTTAAAAGTATTGTCATATAAATAATCTTCGTAACCGGATATTAAAGGTTTAATATATTGATTCTGATTGGCTTCTCTAATCAGAGACATATAACATTTTAGAGCAAAAATATCCAAACCTGTTTGTTCAAAATACCTGATACTTTTTTTCATATAAATCTTAAAGGTCTCAATATCATCTTCCTGATTGGATATGCCTGCAAGATTTTTATAAACATGGGCCACCTTGTAAAAATACTTATTTCGTAAAGCGATATGAAGCGCTTTTTCATAGTATTTTTTTGCCCTTTCAGTGTTGTTATTCCACCAATAAGAACGGGCAATTGCATCATAAGAATCAGCAATACGATTTGAATCATTGAGTTGTAATGACAACTGTAGCGCTAATTCTGCATAAGGCATCATGGTATCTTTATATCTATAGGGGCAACACCATACAACCATACATGAATGATGCACACTATCCTGTAGTGTCGTACAATTCTTTAAACTGTCAACATAACTTTCAAACATGTGATGTCGCTGGGAATAAGCATCCTGTAAGATGATAAAAACATGAAGGATAAAGATGAGTGCTGTGGTTCTCTTCATTCTGCCTTTTAAGTAATTATTTATTTTTAGCTGCTGTAAAGATAACACATTTTTTTTATTGTCCTTTTAGGAGAGGACTTATTTATGCATAGATTCTGTACTCAGTAATTTTCAAAATCTATGCGTTGCAAGGCATCGTTTAACTCCTCATCCCGACATGAAATATGTCGGGACTCCGGGATTAAAAGATGCCTTGCATCTATATCGTTCAAATTTACTAAGTTCAGGATTTAAGTTATGAGTTTGGTCCGAAAACCGGCCCTTATGGCTTGATGCGAAATAAACTGTACAGAATAAACGAAGTTATTTTGTTCTTTGCCAAGGCGCAAAAACTGCGAACTTATCGAAGCGGTCTCATGCCTGCCCTCGATTTTATCGGGGCCTGCCCTCGATTTTATCGGGGCTTGCCCTCGATATAATCGGGGCCTGCCCTCGATAAAATCGGGGAATACCATTGAAAGTGATTGAAAATATGATGAATAATATCATTGACTATTTAAATCTTTTTGCAACGCAGGCATTGAGCAAAAGAACAAGTTTAGGGTATGTAATAAAAACGAATTTTACTAATGAATCTGTTTTTTTTGTAAAATAAGTAATTCATTATGAAAAAATGTTTGAATTATCCTATTACACACCCTAAAAATGTACAGGTTATTTCGTTTCAAGCCCTAAGTAGGGTCTGTATAAAGCTCGAGGTCGAGACACTTAGTTTTTGGATGTACACTAAGTAAGTGTCAATAAGAAAACGCTTGATTTTTTGAAAGTGGCTTTAAGAAGTCTTCAGGTTCGGGGCCTGGACATTTTGAAAATCAAGGCGTCCCGATTTAATTGAGATGACAGAATTTCAAATGGAGCGTAACGCAGTTAGGGAACTTTATGACAGGCACTAAGTAGAGCGGGTTAATCTCGACATCATCAGGATCGAAGCCTGCATAGTAACAAAACTTCCATTCACAGTCGGTTTTCTTTTGCACCTGACATCGTCTGGATATAAAAAATAAATTTTTTATATTTGTGCGAAATTTTTAGCGTTAGGAGGAATATTTTAAACTGATGATTATACAAATCAAGTAAATACGTGGTGAAATTATCTGGTCGCCAGGAAGTTGAAATGGCATAACTCAAAATAATATCAATTAATTAGTGTCAATAAGAAAACGCTTAATTTTTAGGGAGTGGCTTTAAGAAGGCTCCAGGTTCGAGGCTTAAACATTTTGAAAATCAAGGAGTCCCGATATAGATTTTGTAAGGTTTTTGGAACAAAAACCAACAAAAATCATAATCGGGATGACTGTTTTCAAAATGTCCGTAACAAATGAAATGGAGTTTTCTCATATACTTTAATGAAGTGTAAATTACTGTTTTTGAATATTTTAATTGTAGCTTATAGCCACTAATTAGTGTCCATCCATAAAGTAAGTGTCTTGGCCAGAAAGTTCGGGGTTGAGTCGGATTAAAATCGTAAACTGCAGTGTACTAATTACATGAGGATTTAGGGTTTTTAATCCAACGAAGAGATCGGACTTTATGGACAGCCACTAATTATCATGCCTGTTATTATTTTATATAACCAAAAGGCTGTTTGGTATCTGTTTGTTTCTTAATACCTAAATCTGAATATAATGAAAAAAATTATTTTAATACTATTATTGTTTGTTATTGCAAAAGTTAATGCTATTGACCTCCATGTGGGAGAAGGACAAAAGTATACGACCATTCAGGATGCTGTGGATGCTGCTTCATCCGGAGATAAGATTATTATTCACGAAGGAATTTACCGTGAAGAAGTAAGAATCGCTAAGGATGGTATTACCATTACTTCCAATCCTGGTGACGAGGTAATTGTAAAAGGCTGCATACCTTTGCTTGAATGGACAGATTTGGGCGATGGAGTTTACAGTGCTGTTATGGATTGGGATGTTACTGAAGGAGGGTCGGCCAATCAGGTTTTTATAGATGGCAATATGATCTTTAACGCAAGATGGCCTGACCGCACCGGAAATTTTGTGACTGATATTGAAGAAGGGATTTTGGATGATGCAGAAGATGCCGTTCCTTTTTCAGGAGGCAGCGATCCCAGGTACGATAAAAAAATTGTGGTCTACGATGAAGCTATTACTGAAGAACCGGCCGAACGATGGATTGGCGCCAATATCTATATGAACCTTTCAAATCCTTCTCATAAAAAAGACGGACAAGGAAACACCGGTGAGGTACTGAACATAGAAGGAGATAAAATTACAGCAGCCGGCAAAGGCTATCGTAGTTATGAACAAGACCTGAACTGGGGCATTGATACCGATACAAGATACTACCTGTATAATCCCAAACCTGATGCTGTATACGAAACAGGGGGAGTAAAAGCTTTGCTTGACAATGGCGAATGGTGGAAAAACGGGGATACACTGTTTGTGAAAACCCCCGATGGAGAAGCGCCGGCGAACAATCTTTCCGCTACTAATCTGGTTGAAGCAAAAAAATATGTATTTGTTTTCAGACCCGAAGAAGACGGAACATTTAGCAATGTTACCATTGAGAATCTTACTATTTTTGGAGCTTCCATAACTACTGAGGAAGGTTATTGGAATCAAAAAGGCACTTCAGCAGCAGAAAACAATGTTTTTTCCCATCTTGATTTCAAATACATTCATCATACTGAAGATTGTGCAGGCGACTGGCAGGTTCAGTGGAGCGGAAAATCCGGTTTTATTTTAAGTGGTAAAAACAATGTGTTGAAAAATAGTAAATTTGAATACAGTGCAGCTTCGGCTATTTCCATGTTAGGGAATGCAAACAAATTATTCAATTGTAAAATAAAGAATACTAATTACCGGGTTACTGAATCGGGAGCCGTTAATTTTAATACCAGAAGAACAAGCAGTACAGACCATGAAGTTGCTTATAACACCATTTTTAACACGACCCATTCGGCCATATCTTTACGTAATATTGCCAATTTAGATGAAAACAAACCGGGAGTTGCACGCATTCATCATAATATTTTGCACCATGCTGCTTTAAGGGCTTCAGATGTGGGTTTTATGGATGAAGCATCGGAGAATTTTAACTGGATACGCATTGATCATAATATCCTATATGGTGCTTCTGATGCTTTGATTTTTGGGATATACCATGATTTTGGCGGAGGAAAATATGACCCCGGTTATAAAGACAAAACTTATCTGCCTGCCCGAAGTATCATTGATCATAATGTAATCTATGATATCCCCTATCCAATGGGCATCAACGGATCGGATGACCTGAAAATATTTAATAACACTGTCATTACATCAGGTTTAGGGAAAGGAATACCTAATGGTTTAGAAACAGAAGATTATTGTAAAAATTCTTTTTTGAAAAACAATATTTCTCAAATTGGGAGTGAGTATTCCATCAATGCAGAAGTTACAAACAATGTTTTACCGGGAAATTCCGGTATTGAATTTAACGATTTGGAAAATAAGGACTTTTCTTTAACAGAAAACGCTGTAGCTGCAATTGACAAGGGAGTGAATATTCCGGGTTATGATGATGTTTTGGTTGGTCTGCCTGACTTGGGCGCTTATGAGTACGGATTACCCAAATGGACTGCCGGGGCCTCCGATAGTTCATACATTCTCACCATTGTGGCTGAAAATGGTTCAGCAAACTATACAGGCGAAAACGAATTGCCTTCCGGAACCACCATTGTTCTTAAAGCAAAAGGCGAAACAGGATATAAACTATCAGAGTGGTCCGGCGATGCTTCCGGATATGATAATCCCTTAATCGTTACAATGGATAACCATAAAACTATAACTGCCAACTTTGTGAGTGCAGAGACGTATTCACTTAATACATCCAATGACGGAAAGGGGACTGTTTCAGTATATCCCGATCATTCCATTTATACTGATGGTTCAGAAATTGTCCTTACGGCTATTCCTGATCTTGAAGAAATTTTTACATTCGACAAGTGGACAGGCAGTGTACCAACAGGAATGGACACCATTAATCCCCTGTATTTTGTCATATCCAAAAATACAGATATAACTGCAACTTTTAAACGTAAAGATCTGTGGTATGAGTTCACGGAAACTTCTTATACCAATACCTTTGCCGGAGAGGTGGACAGCAATGTGGAACTTGAGTGGCAGGCACAGAACGATGAAGCAGAAGTAAGGATAAAACAAAGAGATAAGCTTGAAATCACCAATTTAAAAATTGAGAATTCTGAATTTGTGAATACATTTTTGGCTAATACAATTGACATATCTTCAAACCCGACAATGCATATTAAGGCATTGAGCAACCGCGGAATTACACTTTTTGTGAGGCTGATTGATTCTCATGGTATATCTTCTGATATTGATACAATGGTGATTCCGTCAGATTTCGAATCAAAAAGCTTTAGTATTCAATTTACAGGCAATGACATCGATTTTACTTCTGTTGAAAAAATAGTATGGGGTATCGGGCCAAATGAAATAGCCAATACAAAAGTGGTTTTTGAAAAACTTGCTCTTGGCACAGAAAAATTTTGGGCTGGTCAGCACACTGTTTTAGCAAATAAACAAGCGAAAATTATTCCTGTCTACCTGGACAATGGGTATGTAAAGTTGCGATTCGAAAATATTCACGGTCCAAAGCTTCTGTCTGTTTATGACTTACAAGGTAGAAGAGTAATCGCAAAAAGGCTGGATTATCAGGTAAATGAGTTCATCTTAGGTGCTGAATTATCAGGGGGTTTATATGTTGTTTCTCTAAGAAATCAAAATCAGGTTATTTCTGCGAAAATTCTAAACAATCGATAATGAGTGTCCATCTATAAAGTCTGAAGTGTCTGTTCAGAAAGTTTCCTAACAAGGCTTGCGACATTTGAAAATCAAGAGTCCCGATATTGATTTTGTAAGGTTTTTGTTCCAAAAACCAACAAAAATCATAATCGGGATGACTGAATTATAAATGAAGTGTAACGCAGTTAGATGTCTTCATGGACCGACACTAAATATTTATTTCACAGATCATTTATAGCAAGCAGAATTATTTGATCCTTAAAGCAGGGGCTCCTGATGGTGTATAAAAACGCCAGGTTATAAATATACCGTGCATTGAAAAAAATCTGTTATAAAAGTAAAAAAAAGAATGAAAGACCGGATACATATCAACCGGTCTTTTCACTCATAGATAGATTCTTTTATTAATTGTATTAACCAAATGCCATGAGTGACCAGTGTTATTCACTGACCAGCATAGTGTTTGTTGACACATTCCTTATTAATTCACGTCCCAGTTTATCAACATTAACCGCGATAAATGTAAACTCATATGTACCGGGTGCATCATAAGAATATGTAATTTTACCGGCTTCATCTATTGAAATTCCCCGTCTGTTGAGTGAAGGCTGTTCTGTGTAAACCTGAATTATCGTATCTTCACGATTATAAATGGTATCACCGGGCCAAAATGTGTTAAATTCGGCATCATTTTCAACTACAATGGTAAATTCCTCATTAACAGCCAACTCAAATGGTTTATCCAGGATACGGGTGCCCAATAGCGAGTCAGAGATTTCAATCCGAAAATCAGAAGATGGTGCAGTTACTTCATTCTCACAACATATCATGAATAATACTGAAGATGAAATGAAGATTAATGCTAATAAGTTTTTCATACTGTATTGTTTTTTATGTTTATGAAAGAAAGAAAAGGTAACCAATAGTTTTACCTGAAAATAATGTCTTCTAATACCCTTCGGTTTGTTCAATCAAACCATTTGTCAATTCAATTTCTCTTTTAGGTACAGGCAGTAAAAGATGTTTAGGCAATTCGATATCAATAATCTTAGGCTCTCTCTTTTGACCGGAGCGTGGTTCATCGTTAGCCTGTTGATAATCAGTCCCGGCAATCAAATAAGCCTTTTCAATAATATTCTTCAGGTCATAGCCATGAGTTCCGTGCCAGCGGTACAAATCAAAGAATCTTTCACCTTCGCAACCCAGTTCAACTCTTCTTTCCTGTCTGATAATATCACGTAATTCATTTTGATCTGTAACAGTCACATCTGCCGGGACCCCCTCAACAACATCATTGACATGCTGTACAGGCGGTGGAGTATTTCTGGCGCGTTCACGCACCATATTTAACCATGTCAGCGCATCATTTGTTTCGCCAATTTCATTGGCAGCTTCAGCAGCAAGTAAAAGGAGGTCAGCATATCTATATATTTTAAAACCCAAAAATACTTTATTCGAAGGATGATATTGCTCAATGGTTGTTTTACGGTAATAATAACCTGTCTCGCTGTGATGGAAACAAATTTCGTAATACAGTCCATCTGCTGTCAATCCTTTAGCGGTATCACCGGGAAACCAGACAGTCCAATACAACCTGGGATCACCCTTCTCAAAACTATTTACGAAATCCTGTGTAGGTGTGTTAAATCCCCATCCCCTTGACTGGTCTGCAGGAATTTTATTCCGGGTACCCCGATCATATAAATATCTTGGTCTAAACCAAGTAGCATACCAATGATGAGCTTGCCAGTTCTCTCCAAATTTAGGGTATCCAATCTCAATAATTGATTCATCAGAAAATTTTCCTTCAAGCTCCCACAAGTCGTTATAGCCGGGTGTAAGTGAAAACTGACCAGATTGAATCAATTCTTTGGAAGCATTATAAGCGTCTGTAAAATAATCATTTGCTTTTTCAGGTTCCAGAGCAGCCCGGTACATATATGCTTTTGCCTGCAAAGCCAGAGCAGTTCCCTCACTAAATTGACCTTTCAGGTCAGAAGCAATTTCATCAGCCCTTTGCAGTGCTTTGGATGAAATTGCCATATCCAGGTCATTAAATATCTGACTGTAAACTTCTTTTGCAGTGCTTCTTGCCACAATTTCACTGCTAGCGCTTACCATCAGCGGAACACCACCAAAACTCCTGACAAGACTGAAATAGTCAAATGCGCGAATCACCCTGGCTTGGGCGATATAATTTTCTATCAACTTTATTTCATCCGGATTACTTTCTTTCGCAAAGTGAGCATTATCTATCACAACATTACAATATCTGATAGATAAATACAATGTTTCCCAATAATCTTCTATCATAGAATTATCAGAAAACACCCGATATTCATTCAGCTCATGTCTTTCTACATTGTCATTGTATCTGTTTTTTCCATAAAAGATAAAATAAAAATATTTTTTCACCCAAATCAAAAACTAAAATGTAGTTCAATCTGTTTCCTAATAAAAATTATGGTTTGAAACGAAATAAATAGTGTCTGTCCATAAAGTCCGATCTCTTCGTTGGATTAAAAATCCTAAATCCTC
>CAZVTW010000105.1:0-14466 GCA_964629805.1 uncultured Bacteroidales bacterium
CATAAATTCAACCGCTAGCATGGTCATTCCGACCATAGGGAGGAATCTCGTACGAAAAATGAAATCATATTGAGAAAAAAGTGTTAACTACTTTTACATATTTTTGAAAAATGCCTAAAAATTAACAAATTGCTAACAATTTCATTAACTTATTACTGATAAATTTATTCTATTTTGAAATCTGAAATGTGAGATAACCATTTCATAAGAAAAAAAATAAACAATTCGTATAAATAGAGTTAACAAAGGTATTTAGATGAAATTTAAAAAGCTGCGCTACAGAATACTTTTTTCTTTTCTCATTATTGCCGGAATATCAATTCTTCTTATTATCTCAAATTTCATCTATATACAAAAAAAATCAAATATTACTTTTGTTCAGTTAACATTGAATCAAGTTAACACAAATATATTAAATAAATATACACTTGTTGGTGAATTCCTTACCAATGAGAGCAACAACCCGGCATTTTTTATTTCAGAAACAAATTCTCAGGAAAAAATTTGATGAGTGGAAAGAAGATAATTTTTAGGTAGATGATATTCTGTTACCCGGGTTGCGATTTACATAAAATAAGCCCGGGATATCCGGGCTATATGCGAGATAAATATGAATGAATATATTATCAAAACAATCTGAACTAAAAGAATAAGAAGGCCGAAAACTGAAATCTGTGATTAGTGACATTGTGTGTGTCAATAACTTTCCCTTTATCTTCATAATCAATGGTGCCGTATGCAGCGGTTGTGTTTTCGAGCTCTGCCCATAACCAGAGTTTGCTGAATTTATAGAGAATGATTGGAGAAACCCTGTAAATCTTATCAATATTAGCACCACGGGCAAAAATAAGGGCAGGATCATCAACTATATCATCTTCATAACCAAGATGCTTATAATATCCACCAAAAACACCAAATTGCAATTTTTTGCCAATTAAGATATTGCTCCACATATGAAAGGAATTTCCAGGGGTATAAGTTTCATAGCCTGTATCGGGATTAACGGAGCTAACAGCATAACCTCCCGGAAGCAAATGCTCGTATAAATTTTGGCCATAGATTCCCTTTATTTTAAAAGTTAAAATATCTGATTTTATCCTGGAATATCCCATAAAGGCATATGAACTGACTTTTTCATCAGTTCTGTAAATATTACCTGTTGTTGGTGATGTGTATGTCAGCCTGGGTTGCAATTTTTTATAGTCTCCTGCCAGACCAACAAGGATATTATTTCCTTCCATTCGTAACTGTCCGTGAAGGTTTGGAAAGTTTGTCTGATTCAGATATTTCGGGCTTCGTCCTAGTGGACCTGAATTGACATAATCGTTCTGATAGAGCGCTGAGGCAATAACCTTCAGATGTTCAGAGGCTTTGTGAGTAACAGTTATCTGCGGACTCCGGTTGAAAGGGTTAAATGGGACACCGGTGTTAAGATTACAAACAGTCGGAAACATTTCTTTAACAACCAGGGGATGCCATTCACGACCAAAAAGTATTTCTGTCTTTGGTGTTTTCCAGGTAATAAAAGCACGTCTAAAGCGGACTGAAGCAGTATTAGACCTGCCGGAAAAATCAAATTCAACATATCCGCTGGTTTTTCCGCCCCATATTTCAGGTCCACCTACCTTCATTGATAGACGCGAGGATAAGGCAACCATGTTACTGCTGTTTTTGGCATTGATATCATTTCCTGCTTCGTCCAGTTTTTCGTCTAATGGATAAGCAATGTACAAACCATCAACAGCTTCGGCATTTTGACGGGTGTCGAACATAAAATCACTTTTCAAAAAACCATGAAATTCAGGTTTGAAAATGTTTTCCTCAGCATTTTCCTGTTCACAAGCTTTTTCATCTTCATCTTTTTTCTGAACTTTTTGTGCAATAACAGCTGTTTGTGCAATAAATAGCGCAACTAAAAGTAAAATCACCTTGTTTTTCATAACACTTCTATTGATTAGGATTAATAACTAGAATTTTAATTATTTAAATATAGATTATATCTTTAGGGTTCAAAATCTATTAAACTATTTTATGCATGTACAAACATACAAAAATTTATCAATTCACAGCATTTGTTTTATCATTTTTTATTTTTTATTGTTCATATTCTCAGGAAAGTATATTACAAAAAAAGGAAACAAGTTGTCTGAAAAATGCTTCATTCAGTTTCCTGGCAATTAACCTCGCAACAGGAGATACAATTTCGAGCTATGAGCCAAACACTTCGCTTGTTCCTGCATCAACGCTAAAACTGGTCACAACTGCAACTGCATTGGAGGTATTTAGTCCGAACCATAAATTTATAACATATCTTGCTTTGACAGGAGAAATAAATGCCGCGGGAGCCTTAAATGGTGATGTCATCATTATTGGTGGCGGTGATCCTGCTCTTGGATCGGACAGATATCCGGATATATATAATAATCCATCCTTTCTCAGTCAATTTGCACAATCAATAAAGAATTCAGGTATCACCCAAATAAAGGGACAGATTATATCTGACAACACTTTTTTTTCTTCAAATGATGTTCCTGACACCTGGTCATGGGAAGATATCGGAAATTATTTCGGAGCTGCTGCTCAAAGCCTGTCATTTTCTGAGAATACGTACAGAATACATTTTTCATCCGGACAATACCATGGTGATCCAACTATGATTAAAAACCTTTCTCCGCCTATTGATGAAATGATTTTTATTAATCATGTAAAAAGCGCTGATGTCAATAAAGATTTGGCTTATATTTTCGGTTGCCCCCTTTGTAAAAAACGCCTTATTAAAGGTACTATTCCAAAAAACAGGAGAGATTTTGTGGTAAAAGGTTCAATTCCCAATCCTGCATCTCTACTGATTGAATCGTTGAAGGAAGAACTCAGGAAGTTATCTATTACCATTTCTGATACAATAAATAATACATCATTTTCGAAGCCATCAGAATATCAAATAATAGATTCGGTTCAGTCACCAACCTTGGAGAGGTTGGTCTATGAAACAAACATGGAAAGCATAAATTTATACGCTGAACATTTTTTAAAACATTTAGGTTTGAATATTATAAAACAAGGATCAACAGAAGGAGGTTGTGAATCAATACAGAATTTTTGGCAAAATCGTGGAATGAACACTCAGGGATTTTTCATTGAAGACGGATGCGGACTAAGCAGATTCAACGCTATCTCTGCATCGCATCTTGTTTATATTTTAACTTCAATGTATCACAAAGGCAATCATTTTGACACATTTATTCAGTCATTGCCTGTTATGGGAGAATCGGGGACCTTAAAATATTCAGGATTGAACAGTAAACTAAAGAGTCAGGTTCATGCAAAAACAGGGTCTATGAAACGGGTGAGGTCCATTGCCGGATATTTGATAAACAGCCACCAAGAACGCATTGCATTTGCACTTATCATCAACAACTATGACTGTTCAGGCCGGGTCATTAAAAATTGGATGCTCGATGTGATGGAGGCTTTGTTTTAAGCAGGCGTAAATTGTATTATTCATTTATAAAAATTTAAAAATCAACAAGTAAAATTAACATATCCCGGTCAATCATATTTGCTCATGTTGAAATGTTGGTATTACTTTTCTTTTATTTTATTCAATTGATCAATTGTTTCCCTGAGCCATTTTATTTCAACCTGGTAATGATATAGTTTATGATTAAAAATAGCCCTGGCAACCATTGCCTCGTCTCCGTCTTTTTCCAATTCAATTTCAGTATTTTTCAGCAATAACTCCCCGATGGCAGTATCGAGTATCTGCACCTGTTTGGTCAGCGATTCAATAATTTGGTCAACCGGGTAATAATCAACAAAGTACAAAACAGGATCAATTAAAAAATCAGAGCTGTATGTTTCTTTAATTGCTTTATCAAGTAAACCGGCAAAATAGTCAATCCCGGTTTTTGTAATTTGATAAACATCTCTTTCCGGGCGATTTCCCTCCTGCTCCCTTTTTGAAATGATAAACCCTTTTTTTAAAAGCTTTTCAAGATGATAATAAATAGTAGGTTGTTTTATCTCAGTGAAATAGGATGTTTCGTCAGTAATATCCTGTTTCAGCCTGTAGCCATGGCTCGGGCCGTTTTTTAATAAAAATCCCAAAATAAACAGAGGTACCTTCATGATTGATTGAAAATTAGTTATTCAATATGAGCAAATATATAAATAAATTTTTTATAAAAATGAAAACAATCGTTGTGTTCACTTTTTTCTTTTTACAGTATATTCAACAAGCTTCCTCAATGATTCTCTGGCCGGATTATCAGGAAAATACTGGAGTATTTCCATGGCCCTGATTTTATATTCCTCCATTTTTTCGTTTGCATATTCAAGACCTCCGTTTTTTCTAACAATCTCAATGATCTGCTTAATACGCGCCGATTTATTCCGGTGCTTTTTTATCATGCTAAAAATTTTGTTCTTTCTGGTATAATTCATATTACTAAGCACATGTATAAGCGGCAACGTCATCTTTTTTTCTTTGATATCATTTCCAGCTGGTTTTCCGGAAACACTAACTCGCTCATAATCAAATAAATCATCTCTAATTTGAAAAGCAATTCCAACATATTCACCAAATTGTTTCATCAATTGAAATTTGTCATCAGGAGCGCCTGCTGATTTTGCTCCACTCGCTGTACAAGCAGCTATAAGGGTAGCAGTCTTTTTCCGGATAATTTCAAAATATACTTCTTCAGTAATGTTGAGTTTTCTGGCTTTTTCAATTTGAAGCAATTCTCCTTCACTCATTTCACGAACAGCCTCAGAAACAATTTTAAGCAAACCGAATTGTTCTCTTTCAATGGCCAAAAGAAGTCCTTTAGAAAGCAGGTAATCACCAATGAGTACAGCTATTTTGGACTTCCACAACGCATTGATTGAAAAAAAACCACGACGTTCAAAAGATTCATCAACAACATCATCGTGAATCAAAGTTGCTGTGTGCAATAATTCGATATAAGCAGCTGCACAAAAGGTAGCATCAGTAGTTTGATTAAAAAGCCTGGCGGAGAGGAAAACAAACATTGGACGCATTTGTTTGCCTTTTCTTCTCAGGATATAATTTGTTATGGTTTGTAAAAGCGGTACTTTAGATTTTAAGGTGGCATTGAAAAAAGATTCAAATGCTGCCATTTCATCTTTAATCGGCGCTTTTATTTCATTGATATTTATCATTCAAGAAGTATTTAGAAATCATCAAAAGTAAAAAAATCATGTTACCGGAAAAAATGATTCTGTCTAAAATCAAATAATTAAAATTCTTTATACTTTTGAACATATTTTTGATTATTACGTTTAAACACTCAATACACATTATAAACATAAGTGAGTCCAGTTCTAAAAGAATGATTTTTATCTCGACTTAGTTGAGGTTGAATATGTCACCATGCATAACTTACAGGGACCTTTGTCTCGACAAATTCGAGACGCAAACAACGAAAAGTTTGACAATAAAAAGTCTTTTAGGAGTGGCCCCATAAATATATTTTAAAAAAAAAATAGTATATGAAAAAATCTATAGATGTAAATTGGTTAGATAAAATGTCTTTTGAGGCAGAGGTAGAAGGTCATAAAATAGTCATAGATGCAGCCGAATCAGTGGGTGGTGAAAATAAAGGGCCAACCCCGAAGCCTTTACTCATGGTCTCACTAGGTGGATGCACAGGTATGGATGTGGTTTCTATTCTAAAAAAAATGCGTGTATCATTTGACTCATTTAAGGTGCGTGTACAAGGAGATTTATCTGAAGAACATCCGAAAAAATATACAAAAATTCATGTTATCTATGAATTCACAGGTAAGAACCTTCCTGAAGACAAAATCAAAAAAGCAATTTCACTGTCAGAAGAAAGATATTGTGGTGTTAGCGCTACGTTACTTGGTAATGTCGAGTTAACATCCGAATATACATTAACCAGCTCTGATTAGAATCATGACCATTTTATTTGTAACTGATTCCCCAAAAGATAGGATTCAGAATACATCTAACTCAACACACAGAATTTGACTAAAGCAGGGCATATTAAATTTGCTTTTTATAACAACCAGTGAGTTTAAATCATAAATGCCCTGATATTTTTTTACAATTAAATAATAATAAACTTGATTACAAAAATTCATAAAATATATAAGGAATACGCCTTATTGATAAAATTTTTGGGGTACGGCGCCGGATTGCTTTTTTTATGGTATATTTTTTATCATTACCTCAGATACTTGCCTTTTGTACATATGACATATGAATATTTGACAGCGAAATTGACGCTTTTTTATTTACATGCAAGCAAATTCGCTTTAAACATACTTGGGTATGAGGTTAGTGTTGACGATAAATTAATCATATTCGAGAACACAAGCGGAATATATCTTGATCGCGGTTGTTTGGCCCGTAACTTAAAAGGATTATTTGCCGGTTTTATTATCGCTTTTCCCGGAAATATTAACAATAAGCTATGGTACATCCCTGCCGGACTTGGCGTTATTGCAATATTGAATATCATCAGAATTTGTGCCCTTGCATACACCGCCACGTTCCACCCTGATTATATGGATTTCAATCATCATTTTGCATTTAAATATACGGTCTATTTTTTTACTTTTTTGTTATGGGCGATATGGATTAAATATTTACGTAAACCATCAGATATAAAAACCAAATAAATTTTTTAACAACTCTTTTGATTTGATTTCATCAATTTTAAAACCATGAATATTATAGTATTGAAAGAATTTATGTGCCAGTAAGATCATTTTGTCCATTGATATGTTAAATTCAGCAATATTGGTCATCTTTGTTGTGGCGAGTTTTTGTATTAATGCACTAAGCCCGGAATCAATCAGATAGCTATTTTCTTTTTCCCAGGCCTGGAAATGACCTTCAAGTAAATTAAAATATGGAGTCAATTGTGAGTGATTGCAATCAGGAAAAAATCCGAGATATTTTGTATAGTCGATTAAAAATTTAATATAAAAATATTGATTACCAGAATTTAGACGGTCAAAAAAATACAATGCATCATACAAAAATGAAAATAATTCCGGATTACTTTCTTCCTCTTTAAGCGTTTTGTATAAAAGCTCTGCAATAAACAGGGCCTGAATATTTTTAAGAGGATTAAAGGGAATATTCTGATAATATTCAAATATAGATATTTCCTTTAGCCGCTGTATATTTCTGCGTGTACTGAAATATATTTCTGTATCTACCAAGGTGAGAGGTTGAAGAAAAGCTCTCTTGTTGCCGGACTTTTTTCCAGAAATGCCTTGTATAATAACAGGTAACCGGCCCTGTATGTCGGTGTAAAAGTATGCGATAAGAGAACTATCAGTGTGTTTTATGTAATGTAGTACAATTGATTTTGCTTTGATTAACATAGTCAATTTATGTCAAAGAGGTATGATAAAAATAGACCTGGAAGGCAACAGATATGATTTCAGAGTTTTGTTTCATCGACAAAAAATTAATTAATAAACAACAGCTTCGTGACAAAACTTTCTGTCCCATCCTGATTTGACAAAAATACAAGATAAACACCAGTCCTGACACGATGACCATCAAAATTTTTTCCGCTCCACACAGCCTGACCACCAAGGGAAGTAGTTTCGTAAACAATATTACCACTTATATCCGTTATTTTTACGATTGTCTCAGGTAGTAAACCTTTTATATAGACATCACCTTCATAGGTCTCCCTGATTGGATTTGGATACACATATACATCATCAAAAGTTTGATACGATTCAATAGCGGCTTCTTTGTATGACAAAATTCCCTGGTCAGTTCCAAAAAAGACTTCGCCTGAGCTTCTGTTGATGGCAATACTGGAAATATTATCAGAATAGAGCGGACTGTTATCCTCGGTAAAATGATGTATCTGCTTCGTGCCATCAGGAGAGAGAAGAAAAACTCCGGAATTTTCTGTTCCAATCCATTTGCGATTTCCATCATCAACAATAATCGAAGTTATATATTCAGTGCTAAGTAAATATTGATTAACACCATCGACAGTGACAATTATTCTTTGACCTATGGGTGTGTAATTCCCAAAAACAGATTCCGGATTGTAATAAATGTATATTCCTTCATCAGTACCAATCCAAATTTGTCCATCCTTATCCTCAACAAAACAATTAATTCTTCTCTGTTCTTTATTGCCATCAGCATTTAACAGATCAAAGCGTTTTTCATTTCCCTGTTCATCAAATACAAAAAAACCAAAATTTTCTTTCTTGTTATGGATTGTCCAGATATGTCCATACTGGGTTATCAGGATTTTTCTGAGGTGATCATCAAATCCAAAGCTTCGGTCTAATTCAAATTCTCTAATTTCTCCTTCCGGTGGTTTCACATACACAGGATCAGGAACTTGTGATGAGATAATCCATAAATTCTGATTTAAATCAAAAGCCAGGTCTTCAATCTGGATGTAACCTTCACCATAGTCAGATATTGTTTTCAGGACACTGTTATCAGGACCAAAAACCTCTTTTATCTCCCCATTTAAAAATTCGATAATACCATATCCAAAAGAACCGCCAAAAGCATGATTTTCATCAAAAGGATCAATAGCGATTGATGAAATATTTTTAATTCCTTTAAGTTTGGGAAAATTAACTGAATTATAATTTGTCCATGATTCAAAATTATATGAATAAGCGCCGCGTCCGGCCCATTTAAACGGTGGATTTCTGCTTCCTGCAGCAACCCAAAGCATATCGTTGAAAAATTTCATATCCTCAGAAGAACTATGCCGGGGACCTTCCGGATAATAATTTTCAAAGATTTGTGTATGAGGGTCATGCTTTTTAACCAGACCTGACAGATCATCAGCAATCCAGACAGTGCCGCCTGGTGTTATCATTGCATCCTGTGGTTCAATCCAGCCCCAGTTATATTCCATATAACCAGTTTCAATATTTCTTTCTTCATCAAGAACAAATAAATGTTTAAAACCCGTAATAACGAAATGATTATCAGAAGATTGCATGTTGTAAACATTAAATGCATCAAGGGGCAATTTGTCATATGTGTCCGAAAAAATGACATAAATTTCATCGGAATCTTCTTCACCAAATTGATAGCTGACAAATATCTGTCCATTAAATATATTCATTTCAGTGTAGTTTCCGTTTGGATCAGGAAGGTTCATTAGTCTATTCCAGTTTCTGTAATCCTGCAGATTTTGAGATTCAATATCAGCAAAAAATATTCCTTCCTCTGTTGCTGCATAAATATTTTCCCCATCAAATTCTATTGCCGAAACATTAATTCTACGGGCATTTTCAGCTATGTAATAGGTGTTTGCTATTTCCTCTTTATCAATATTAACGACAACAATACCAAATCCACAAGCCAGGTAGGCATAATTTCCAATAAATTTTATGTCATTAATAGTTTTATTTCCCTGAATAATCTTTCTTTTAATGTCTGAAATATTTATTATCCGGTTATTCCTGAGTATATCTATATTTGTGTTGCTGTATGCAATCAATAAAACATCGAGCGCTTCATCATATGCAATTGTACTGATACCAATATCAGACAAACCATTTACTTTATTAAACTTTTCAAAAGAATTATCCTCAAGATTCAAACTGAAAACAGATTGAGAAGCAGCACAAAATATTCTATTACCGGCTTTACATACGGCTTTGCCGTGAGAATAGGGTAAATAACTGTCCCATTCACCAACAGATTTTTGTGCAAATAAGAAAGGAAAAAAAAGAAAAGCAAAAATGACCTGAAAAACAATAATTTTGTTAAAACACATGATATTTTCGGAATTAATAAACTGACTTACTTGTTACTGATATTTCCTTCAAATAACAGGAAATATGGTTTTTTATTGTTGTATGTATTTGTTATTTAAAAAAGCGACAAGCCCGGAAAGAGCGCGTTTTCTGTGACTAATGGCATTTTTTTCATAGCTCTGCATTTCGGCAAAAGAAAGATCATATCCATCCGGCTGAAAAACCGGGTCATATCCGAAGCCAGCTTTTCCTCTCTTTTCAGTTAAAATTATACCATTTACAATACCTTCAAACTGATATTCCTGTTTGTTCCATATCAGAGATATAACAGTCCGGAATCTGGCTGTTCTGTTTTGTTTATTCCTGAGCTGTTCTATAAGTTTATTCATATTCGCATCAGAATCCTTGTCGGAGCCGGCATACCGGGCAGAGTAAACACCTGGTTTATTATTGAGTGCCTGCACTTCTAAACCGGTATCATCAGCAAAACAATTTTTTCCAAATCTGTTAAAAATATGCCATGCTTTTTGAGATGCATTGCCTTCAAGTGTTTGCTGTTCCTCTGGTATCTTCTCTGAGTAGCCAATATCATCAAGGCTGAGTATTCTGAATCTATGTTGAATAATCTCTTTGATTTCGCGTAGTTTGTGTTGATTATTTGTAGCAAATATTAATTCCATCTTATTAGTATAAAAAAAGCAACGATACGAGAACCGTTGCTTTCAGTGAAAAAGATATTTTCTTAAAGTTCTGTGTTGAAATTGATCAGCCGCCACCAGTGCTAAAACCACCATATTTGGTCAAATCCTGTCGTGGATTGACGCACATGATAGTAACTTTGGCCTCATTAGCAATCAGTTTTTGCTCGATCGCACCAAAGGCATAATCTGTGATTGAAGGATTAGGTGTTGTCATTATTAACACAAGTTGTGCTTCCTGTTCCTTCGCATAATTAATGACTGCTTTGGAAAATTCCTTTGGAGGCAAGATATCAATGTTATAATCTATTTTTTTATTCTCAAGGTATTTTTTTGCAAAAGCAATATTGGCATCCGTTCTTCTTTTCAAACTCAAATCAGAAACCTCATGGGTGACAATCAAAATTTTAACTTTATAAAACTTATTCAGATAATTCGCCCATCTGAGTTTTTCTTTGTCTTCATGCTTAAATTCAATAGGAAAGACAATTTTTTCCAATTTGTCGGTAACGGGTGGTTGTTGTACAACAAGAAACGGAACTTTTGAACCCACAATTACTTTTAGAGCCCAACTACCCGTAATTTTTTGCATCCCTTTCATTCCATGTGTACCCATGATTGCAAGGGCGGAATCAACTTCTTCAGATACCTGATTAATGGTTTCAAAAATTGTTCCTTCACGGACAAATGCTTTAACCTGGACTCCATGTTCGTTGGTTGCTTTTTCAGCAATTTCCTGTAACTTTGAAGTGCTCTCTTCAATTTCTTTGCTTTTTTTTACTATGTGAAGCAAAGCAACATCTTTGTTAAGATGTTTAGCAAATTTTACAGCGTGATCCAGCGCATAACCGGCAACATCAGTAAAATCATATGGTACTACGATTGATTTTGTTGTATCTTCCATAATTATATGATGTATAAGTTTGTAATAATGACCTACATTTTTATTTTTAACAAATTTACTAAATTCAATTATATTTTACAAGATAGTAATAATCATTCATATAAGAATAATTTTATTTAATTTTTTATTAAAAAATTACAGTTAGCATGAAAGAAAATGTCTCCAAACAATTTTTATAACGTTGACTATGAATATTATACAAGTAATAATAATATGAAAAGTCGCAATTTTTTTTTCTTGGTTTAATAATTGATATATTAAAATGAGACAAACAATATTATTATTTTTGTTTAAAAATCTCTATATTTATTTAAAATTAAAATAGACATTTCACTATTTAGATATAAAACAGTATTACAATTGTTTTGACAGAAACGGATAAAACCTTTAAATTGAATCAAAAAATAGGACATATTATCACGCTTATCCTCTATTTTATTTGTGTGTACGGACGAATATCTGCACTTGCCGAAGATACGGAATTCATATCTTTAACACAATCTCATTGGCAAAATTCACTTATCAATAAAGGAAATTTTTATTTTTCTCAGGGTAATACATTAGTCATTTTTAATGAAACAAATTATAAACATAAAATTCAATTTAAAGACAGTGTTATCATTCGGCAAAACAAAAAGGGGCAAATCTTTTACGGGACTCTCAATGATATTGGATATATCAGAATGTATGACGATTCGGTAATAACATTTTCAATCATTAAAAATCTTGTTCAACAGGATAATATACAAATTGGTCAGGTTACCGATATTTTCTTTCCTGACGATAATATCTACTTTACGAACAGAAACACACTCTTCACCTTTGAGTATAATAAAATAGATACAATAATTACAAGTGACACGAAATTAAACATTTTTTCCACAGCGGGTGAATTAATAGTCAGCGCTGAGAATGGAGAACTTTATATCTATGACAAGCATAAATTTAAATCAGTTTTAACTGACAATCAAATTTTTAAAGGATATTTTCTAACAAAAAAATATATTTTCTATATTTTATATGCTTTACTTTTTCTCATTGTAATAACAACAATTTTATTATGTGCAAAAAATACTAAAATAATTAAAGAAAAGGAATATCTCATTGAGGAATTTAATGTCCGCAAGGAAGAATTGGTTGAAAGAAACCAAAAATTACTTAGAAAAAATAAAAAAAATGAGGAACTGCTCGCCAAATTACTGCCTGCCCAAACAGCAGACGAGTTAAGGGCCAGAGGAAAAGCAGTAACACACAGATTCGAGCTGGTGACAATATTATTTGCCGACATTCAGGGTTTCACTAAAATTGCAGAAACTCTTAATCCTGAAATTCTTATTGATGAACTTGATAAGATATTTTTCTATTTTGATTCAGTTGTTGAAAAATATAACATTGAAAAAATTAAAACCATTGGAGATGCATATATGTGCGCCGGAGGTATTCCTGTAAAGAATCGGACCAATCCGGTGGAGGTTGTTCTTGCCGCCCTTGATATGCAGCATCATATTGAATTTTTACATCAAAACAGTGGCAGTACAAATTCAAAAATCTGGAATCTAAGAATTGGTATACACACAGGTCCTGTCATCTCAGGTGTTATAGGGAAACGAAAATTTTCATATGACATCTGGGGTGATTCAGTTAATGTTGCCAGCAGGATGGAATCATCAGGCGCCATCGGAAGAGTGAATATCTCATCCATGACTTATAACTTTGTAAAAGATTTTTTTGATTGCGAATACCGTGGCAAAATGCCGGTAAAATACAAAGGAGAAATAGAAATGTATTTTGTCAATGGAATTAAAAATGAATTATCAGAAGACGGAAATGGCTTACTGCCAAATAAACAATTTAAAGCAAAATTTGCATTAGTCAGATTTGATGATTTAGCTGATTATATGTATAACAAAATAAATGATGAAATATCATCATTAATGTACTATCATAATGTACAATATACCAAAGACCTTATAGATCGCACAGAACTGATTGCCATGGGAGAACACGTAGATGACGAAATTATGCTATCAACCAAAACTGCAGCACTTTTTTATGCCTATGGCTTTACAGTTTCCTATTTCGAATTTATAGATAAATCAATTGAGCATGCCCGGCAAATTTTAACCGACTTTGATTATTCACTTGAACAAATAGAAGCTATATGTCAGTTATTACGCTCTGTTAACAGCCCAAAAAAAAGCAAATCATTAGAAGAGCAGATATTATTCGATGCCATTTATGATTATCTTGGAAGTTTTGAATATGATGATCTGTCCAAAAATTTGTATAAAGAATTAAAAGCACATAAACAGGCAGATTCAGTAAAATCTTTTTACAAAAATCAAATGAATTTGATTAAACAACATGATTTTTACACTCATACTGCAAGCGTATTACGTGATGTCCCAAAAGAGATTCAATTAAAAATTGTCCATAAACTTATTAATAATCTGTAATGATATTTTTGTTTAACACTATTTATATATTAATTTTACATTTTTTAATATATGTACATACGTTAATAAGCGATTTTTTAATGGATACTTAAATGAAAGTTAAAGACTTAACACTTACACAACTGGAATATGCAGCTAATATGCTGAAAGCTATTGCACATCCAATGAGAATAGCAATTCTCAGTTATCTTGAAGATGGTAAGCGACTGACGGTAACAGAGATTCATGAACTCCTGCATATCGAACAATCAACAACCTCACATCATCTTGGTATACTCAAAGATAAGGGTGTTTTAAAGTCAGAAAGGGAAGGAAAGAATACATATTATTCACTGAAACATGAGACATTAAGTAAAATTATTGATTGTGTCAGTAAATGTAGTGTTGTTAATTAATTTTTTTTGTAGGGTTTTCCTTTAATATTTCCATCATCAGCATAATAATTATATTTCACAAAATTCCTGTTTCGTGAATGATCTATTAAGTATATGAATTGCTAATTTCAAGTGTTTTACTCTTGTCAATGAATCCAGTAAACAAAGATCACTATCATTGTTATATTCAATTTAAATGATATTTCATGTGTTTAAAATTTACGATTTAGCTGACAACCAATGATATAGTTTTAATCATTTTCGTGTCCCGAAATCTT
>CAZVTW010000106.1:0-14321 GCA_964629805.1 uncultured Bacteroidales bacterium
ACACAGTAGAAGCCAATGAAGAGCTGGGATTTGAGGCAGATGAAAGAGATTACGGAGTTGGAGCACAAATCCTCAGAAGTTTAGGGATAAAAAAGATGAGGCTCATGACAAATAATCCTATTAAAAGAGTCGGTCTCGAAGGCTATGGCCTTGAAATAGTAGAAAATATCCCTATTGAAGTTGAACCGAATGAGTATAATAAATTCTATATGAAAACCAAGCGGGATAAAATGGGACATCTTTTGCAAAGTTTTAAATACGATATTGACAAGGACTAAAAATGTCAGGTCAACAACTTCAAAATAATAAAAATAATGCTAAACCAAGATTATTCAACTCAAGAATACATCAATTATTTTAAAAATGACCGTTGGGCTGAGACTGCTGACGTTGATATAGTAAAAGTTGATCATGGATATGCATTGGTAAAAATGCCGGTTTCGGACAAACACCTCAACTCAATAAAAACCGTACAGGGAGGCGCTATTTTCACCCTTGCAGATTATGCTTTTGCCATTGCATCAAACACTTACGGAAACATAGCCGTAGCCCTGAATGTCAGTATATCTTTCCTCAGACCGGCAGTACATGGCGATACCTTATTTGCAGAAGCAATTGAAGAATCCTGCGGAACAAAAATTTCGTCCTACAAAATAACAATTACTAATTCACGAGAAGAAGTCATTGGCATTTTTAACGGGATGGCATACAGGAAAAAAGATAAAATACCGGTTAAAAAACATGGGACTGAAAAGAAAAACCCTTAAAGAATAAACGAAGTCATTTTGTGATCTTTATTTCGCTTCAAACCCTAAGACTTAAGATATGGTGAAAAAAATATACATATCTGTTTTCCTGCTTATTTCCCTTTTTCATTATACCCACTCGCAGGAAAGAAAATGGGCGCCTGAGTTTTCAGCCGGCTATGGTTTTCCTGAATATTTCAATATTGAAATTATCACACCGGTCTATAAAAAACATTTTGCCGGTTGCTCTTTTGGCACCTATCCCGAAAAAAATGCTTCAGTGTTTGCATTTTCTATTAACCACTACTGGCATTTCGGCGGTAATTCGGTTTTTATATATACGAAACCCTGGTATATCAGGCAGGGAGTATCATTTACACAATACAAACCTGAAGAATATAATGAAACCCACACCCTGTATAACCTTGTTATTGGGAGGGATTTTAATATTTCCGCATTTGTTGGTGTCCGATTTGATATTGGACCTTCTCTAACCATCTTTTATGAGCAAAAAAACAAGGATGAAAATTGTAGGAATTGTGAAAAAAACGATTCTGTTTTTACATTAGGGGGAAGTATTAAAGTGTATTTTCGGATGGAAAGAGAAATGCCATAATTCTTTTCACTTATTCCGAAAAATTGTTTCAGAGAATACTGTATTTTCAGAAAAGAAAATCTTATCTTACGAACCACTAAAAGTACTCATCTTTGAATATAAAAATGTAATTAACTATGAAAAAATCAATTATTTACACTGTGATATTGATTGTTGCAGCATGTACACAACCAACAACAGAATCAAGAAATAAAAAAATTGATAAGAAATTACTCAGCGTTGTAGGAGATAGAGATTCAGTCCGGATTTATAACCTCATAAATGAAAATGGCGTTGAACTTAAACTGACAGATGCCGGTGCTGCTATGATTTCCCTGAAAATTCCGGATAAATCAGGTCAGTTTGAGGATGTACTTATGGGATATTCAACCGATAAAGAATACTTGAATAACTCAGGAAATTTTGGTTCTGTTGTTGGCAGGTTTGCCAACAGGATTGCACGGGGACAATTCACCCTTGACGGTATTACTTATGACCTGGCAATAAACAATGGTCCAAACCATTTACATGGAGGTATCAAAGGTTTTACAAAACAGATGTGGGACGGAAAATTGTTCTCAACAGACTCTACTTGTGGTGTAACATTTCACTATCTCAGTGAAGACATGGAAGAAGGTTACCCGGGTAATCTCAATGTAAATGTTACTTATACATTAACAAATGAGAATGCTGTTATCCTTGAATACAAAGCAACCACAGATAAAAAAACTGTCATTAATCTGACAAACCACGCTTTTTTTAATCTACACGGGACAAATGGTAAAACAATACTTGACCATAAGTTATTAATCAATGCTGACCATATTACACCTGTTGATTCAACATTAATTCCAACCGGAGAACTATTACCTGTTGAAGATACACCTTTTGATTTTACTTCTATGCGTACAATCGGAGACAGCATCAATTCGAAACATAAGCAAATGGTTTTCGCAAATGGCGGATACGATCATAATTTCGTTTTAAACAAAAAAGATGATGAACTCAGCCTGGCAGCTACATTATGTGAACCGGAGAGTGGCCGATGCATGGAAATTCATACAACCGAGCCAGGAATACAATTTTATTCAGGTAATTTTTTTAATGGCTCTTTGACAGGAAAACAGGAAGTTGTTTATAACAAACATGTTGCACTGGCACTCGAAACACAACACTTTCCGGATTCTCCGAATCAACCTGATTTTCCGGATGTGATTCTTGAACCGGGCGAAAAATATCATCAGAAAACCATCTATAAATTCTATGTTGAAAAGTAGGTTTTAGATATTAAAAGAAAACAAATCTAATGAGAAAATCCTTTGGTAATCAAGGCATTCAGGGGATTTTTTTTATTTATACAGAACGCTTTTGAATTGGTAAACAACTGTAAAAATTATTATTCATCATGTCTCCAAAAATCAGAGGGTTTTAAGTCACATTCATCAATCATTTTAAGACAATAAGCAAGGTAACCGAGTTCAGGACTAACATTGTTTGTTCCGAAAGTAAATTTTACACCGGCTTTCTTTGCCATTTTAATGAGTTTAGGTTTCGGCAGTTTCAACCTGGCATTTATCTCAAGAGCAACATTATTGTCTTTCAGTGCACGAACTACGCGTTCAAGCCGCTCCTCAGTCCAGAGTTCATCATACTTATCCCTGATAATTTCCGGCAAATAGAATGGATTTACGTAAATATCAATGGGTTCATCCTTAAGAATGTCTTCAATTTTTTGAACAAGGTATTCCATAAATTCCTGCTCATCATCAACAAAGACTTCATCTTTTATCCACAACCTCATGCGCCTCCCTTTGGCATCTGTAAATGTCATGGCATCAGTAAAAACATAATCATAAAGCGCCACAGTATCAGGACTGACTATATCCATCCATTCCCTGCCCTCTGCCTGAACAGCAAGGGCAACAGGATAATCTTTCATTGTATGGTAAAAACGACTCAGTGTACTATCATTATGTACAGGGAAACCGAGACCGACATTTACGGCCACTCCATAATCAATACCGGTTTTTTCTGAATGCCTGATTACATGCTCCATCGTTAAACCACCTTTAAGGTGTGCGTGATAATCTGTAATATCATAACCAAGCTGGTTTAATGAATCGATTTGCTGAATAAGTTTCTTTTCCCGGTCAGTTTTTGTAACAGGATGACAGGCAATAACAATTAATAGTAAAAAGACAAAAAAATATTTCTTATTCATGGTTGTATGTTTTGACTGTAAATGAATAATAACTTTTTTTTCAATAATAAGTGTCTATCAATGAGTCTACTCTTCAAGGTAAGATTTTTGTCAAAATCGAGCCTGCCCTCGTAAATAAAATGTCGGGGGCATTTGAACTTTTTAAGCCGGAGTTAACTGTCTGTTAATGAAGACTTAAAAATTTCAAATAATGAAGAGTTTGCCAACAAACGGACTTTTAGGAGTTGACTCATCATTTCTTATCAAAAAAAATGATATATTTGAATGACAAATTCTATCAACAATAATTTAAACCAAAGATAGTAAAAAATCATTATGAAAAATAGCTACTACCTTTTAACCGCATTAATAATAATGTTATCTGTCCCGGAAAATGTTACAGGGCAGTATTCAGACCAGTATTCGCTCAACAGGTACATTGAAAATCCTTCACTGGTTGGCGAAAATCAGGAATCTCCTCACGTACCGCTATTTACATTTGAGACAGAGGACAAAGCGCTTTCCGGTAAAAAAGACTATTATCTGTCATTAAACGGTACCTGGAAATTTAAGTGGTACAAGACACCTCTTTTGGCAAAAGATGAATTCCAAAAAAAGGATTTTGACCCGTCAGGATGGGAAAATATCCAGGTTCCCGGGACCTGGCAAATGCAGGGTTACGGGTACAAAATATATCGTAATATACCAATGGAGTTTTCACCTTTTGATCCGCCCAGAGTACCTGACCATCTTAATCCTACCGGTTGTTATGTCAGAGAGTTTAATATTCCGGAATCGTGGAAAGGAAAAAATATCTATGTTTCATTTGAAGGGGTAAAATCTGCTTACTGGCTCCGGATCAACGGGCAATACTGTGGTTTTGACAAAGGAAGTATGACTACCGGTGAATTTGATATTTCCAAGCTTGTAAAAACAGGAAGAAATACAATATCAGTTAAAGTTGTCAGATGGTCGGACGGCAGTTATTTAGAGGACCAGGATATGTGGAGATTCAGCGGTATCTACAGGGATGTTTATATCTGTGCCAGACCAAAAATCCATGTACATGATATTGCAATACAAACAGATTTTTCAGATACTTATGATAACGCCGAATTATTGATCAATTTAAAAATGTCAAATACCTCAAACCGTGAAATTGATAAAGCAAATATCCGGATTCGTATTTTTGATAAAAACAATACCGTTATTGCCAATCTTTCATCAAGAATAAAAGATATTAGGCCAGGAACATTAAAAGAGCAAATCATCAAATCCAACATAGATAATCCTGTTAAGTGGTCAGCTGAAAAACCATATTTATACAAGGCTGTTGTCGTTTTGAAAGATTCTGAGGATAATATCCAGGACATTGTCAGTGAAACATTTGGTTTCAGGGAAGTTGAAATTAAAAACGGTTTGTTACTGGTGAATGGATATCCTGTCAAATTAAAAGGTGTCAACAGACATGAACATCATCCTAAAACCGGAAGGACGATGGACAGGGAAACGATACTGAAAGACATGACCTTAATGAAACAACTCAACATCAATGCAATCAGATTGTCTCACTATCCGAATTTACCTTTGTTTTACGAACTTGCCGACGAACTGGGTTTTTATGTCATTGATGAAGTGAATGCTGAATGCCATTTTAATGAAGGATTTATTGCTCATCAGCCAGGCTGGGATAAGTCATTCATGGACAGAACTATGCGGATGTATCACAGGGACAAAAATCACCCTTCTGTTATTATGTGGAGTACCGGGAATGAATGTGGCACAGGTCCAATACATTACGAAATGGCTTCCTATCTCAAACAGATTGATAATACAAGGCCTGTTATGGCGCAAAATAATATTCCTGTCAACGGAGATGCACCATTTGCGGACGTAAACGGAATTCGATATCCTTCTCCGGAAGTTCTTGAATATGTCGCTGATACGTGCCATCGCCCGGTTATCATGGGTGAATACTCTCATAACATGGGCAACAGCCTTGGGCATTTTGATGAATATTGGAATCGTATTTTTTCCATTCCAAATCTTCAGGGTGGTTTTATTTGGGACTGGGTTAACCAGGGGTTAGAAATGGATTTTGTAACAACACCAGATGGTTCCAAATACAATCATTTGACAAACATCATGGGACATACTGAGCATGTTAATGGAAAATACGGAAAGGCTTTAGCTTTATCCGGCATAGATGACTGGATTGAAATATGTCCTGATCCGGTTTTTAATCAGTCAGGAGATGATTTGTCCGTATCACTTTGGGTTTACCCTCGCATGTTCATAAACAAAAATTCTTTCATTTCTAAAGGATTAAGCTGGGACATAAGTCAGACTCACAAAGATACAATCTGTTTCACACTGCAAACTTCAGCAGGGACATTCCGGCTGTATTCAAGGCTCCCTGCAGACTGGCAAAATAACTGGCATCAATTGAGCTCAAGCTACAACGGAAACGAAATGAAAATATTTATTGATGAAAAGAAGACCGGCTCCAGACAGGCAGAAGGCCAAATTGTCAGAAACAGAAATCCAGTTACAATAGGAAAGAATCATAAAATAAACCACGAAAATCACCCTGGTTTTACTTCGAACAGCATATTTGATGAAATCAAAATATGGAATAAAGCCCTTGAGCAGGATGATATTAATAAAATTCCACCTGCTGGCAAGGAAGATTTAATTCTTTGGCTTCCGTTTGATACTATTAATAAAAACGGCACCTTTTTATCATATGGGGCAACACCACAGGGTTCCGGAACGATGGACGGTATTATCAATGCTGACAGAACCCTTCAGCCCGAGGCATATCAGCTCAAAAAAAGCCATTCACCGGTCAAAATTCAGGCAAAAGATATTGAAAAGGGACTTTTTATGGTTACAAACAGATTTCACTTCACATCACTGGACGAAGTGGATATAAGTTGGTATCTTATTCAACATACAGATACCCTCAAAAAAGGTAGTCTTGATCTTCAAACCAGGCCTGGTCAATCCGAAGTATTCAGCATTGACCTAAATACCGCAATTAACAAAATATCCGGATTTTCAAAAATGCTTTTCTCTTATTCCCTTCCGGAAAACATTTGGTGGGCTGATAAAGGATATGAAGTTTCATTTGATGAATTTGTTTTATCCCGCAAGTCAATATTAGCTGAAAAAATTACAAGCAATGAAGGTTTAATATTTGAAGAAGGACTTGAAGAGATCACATTTTCCGGGGATACATTCCGGTATACAATCAATAAAAAAAGCGGAGCTTTGTGCCATATAACAATAAATGATGCAGAAATAATTACCAGTGATATGCTTCTCCATGCGTGGCGTGCACCAATTATGAACGAACTGTCGGAATGGAACACCTCTGAAACTGCATGGTGGTATGAATTGGGGCTTGATTCGCTGGTACACAAGGTAAAAAGTATAGAAATCAAAGATAATGATAAGATTGGATATGAGGTCAATGTAATGGCCAGGTCATATTCGCATATGAAAAGAAATGTCTATTTTGACCAGGTTCTAAATTACATCTTCAGTAATAATGGAGACATAAAAATCAACCATCAGATTGAATGTCATGTTAACTATGAATGGTTTCACGGGGACAGACCAGTTCCGTATTTACCATTGCTTGGACTAAAAACACGAATATCGGACAAAGTGAAAAAAGTTGAATGGTTGGGAAAAGGACCATTCGAAACATATCCTGACCGGAAAACAGGTGCAAAAACCGGCTTTTATTTAGAGAAACTGTCTGATATTCTCTTTCCATATCTTATTCCGCAGGATTTTGGAAACAAAACTGATGTCCAATGGTCAGCTCTATTAACAGAAAGTAACTCCGGTATCATGATAGTATCAGATGATGTCATGAATTTTAATATTTATCCCTATGAAAATCCGGATCAGGCTTGGTATCCTTTTCAATTGTCACGCTCAGATGGTTATGTTTTTGAGCTTAACAAGTATGTGACAGGAGTTGGAGGAACTCCTGTACCTGTCAGGGATAAATACAGGGTTTTCCCGGGTTATTATGAATATTCTGTTTACATAAGACCATTACACAATGGCATATCTGACCTTAAAGAAATATTCAAAAAATGATGGTTTTCCTTTGGCAAGGATATTTTTCAACGAATATCACTTGTTGTACTGCTCTTTTTCAAAATAAAACTTCATGGTAGAACCATCTGAATTATCCACAGTTAGTATTAACTTATCTGTGGATAATTTTTCAATGAATAAAGAATCACCTTTTTTGGCATTCTCAGGTTTCAGGTAAAGATAATCACCACGTACATCATAAATCCCTCTTTCCAGATCACTTTCAATACGTTTATTGTAAACACTATCCAACCTGAAACTATAGGATAGTTTACGTGCAAACTCCCTTAATCTCCTGTGATATTCAGCTTTCTTTTCCCTGGCAATCTTACGGTCTGTTTCAATATTTGTAGCATTCCACACTCCAATTATCCGGTCTTCATATGAATCGATACAAGAGGCAATAATAATGAATGTAAAAACAATGATAACATGTAGCTTTCTCATTTGTAAAAATTTTTTGAAATTGATTGGAAAATTACAATAATAATGAAAATATTGAAGCATTTTCGATTTTTATTTTATTCATTCAAAGTTTTTGGTCTAATCCTTTTGGCAATTAATTCAAAAACAAAGATAAGTGCAAAGCCGGTCAAAGCCAATAATATAGCAAATAATAACTGTGAATCATCACCTGTTTTTGCAGCATATGTGCCTGGTAATACATTTTCCTGCAGTAAAGGTTTTGTTACACCATGTCTGTCAACAAACTCACTAACGGTCAATTTCCAAGGCCAAACTTTGTTCAGCGAACCAATCATAAAACCTGTCAGTACTGCTATTGTGGCATTATGATATTTTTTCAATAACCAGGAGAGCAAATTTGAAAACCCTAAAAGTCCAACAATAGCTCCAAGAGCAAAAATAAGAAGCGAAACAATATCAAGCTGACTTATAGCTTTGTACATGAATTGCAATTTTCCAAGCAGCAATAATATAAAACTGCCGGAAATTCCTGGTAAAATCATTGCGCAAATAGCAACAGAACCGGAAATAAAAATAAACCACCAGGCATCAGTTGTTTCTGCCGGCGTCAGGTCAGTAATGAGATAAGCAATGACAACGCCAATAACAAGAAACAAAACAGTAAAGATTCCCCAGTGTTCAATTTTCTTTGAAACAAGGATAGCGGAAGCAACGATGAGGCCAAAAAAGAAAGACCAAATTATAATCGGTTCGTTTGTTAGCAAATAGTCAAGCAGACTGGCAAGGGAAAAAACACTTATGAGTATACCAGTTAATAAAACGACCAGGAAATCAGCATTTATCACTTTCCAGAAATCTTTGATTCCAAATTTGAAAAGAAATCTGAGAGATTGCAGGTTAATGGACTTTATAGAATTAATTAATTCTTCATAAATACCGGTGATAAAAGCAATTGTTCCGCCGGAGACCCCTGGTACAACATCTGCTGCTCCCATTGCCACACCTTTTAATCCCAGAATGATGTAATCAATAAATGTTCGTTTCATAAAATTTGCTTAGGACAATTGTGATGAAAAATGCGAAAATAAAAAAATATTTCTGATGAAATGGCAAAAAGTAATTTTTCGGTGCAAAAAAATCTGTTTCTTTTGTATCACTGGTGAGAGAATCCTAAAATGAGTTTATTTTTTATACCTGCGGAGAAGTTTTTTGATTTTCTGATCATTTTTAGCAGCCGGATAATACTCAAAAAAATTTTTGTGCTGGGAATAATCAATAAATAATCCGTCCCTGAGATATTTCAATCCATTTTCTTTGCTGTTTAACATCATAGAAACAGCTGCCAGTCTGTAATGTATTTCAGCATTATCAGGTAATACATTTTTTGCTTCTTTTAAGATTTTCACAGCCTGGTTCCATTTGTTAAAAGTCAAGCTATAATCTGCATAACCTATCCAATATCTGACATTTTGAGGAGAGAGATCAATGGCGTGCCTGTATGAATCAAAAGCATTATGTTGCATGTTAAGCTTTGCATATATATTTGCGAGTTGAAAATGAGACCTGGCACTCTCAGGATCAAGATTAACAGCCTTTTTATTATAAATCAAAGCCTCAAAGTAAGATCCCTGTTTGTTCAGGGAAGAAGCAATTCCAAACCAGGCTTCTGCATAATCCGGATTCAACTCTGTTGCCTTTTTGTAATAATCAGTAGCATCTGAAAGTTGATTGAGTTGTTCATAACACTCTCCGATTAAAAAGTGTATGAATTCATCCTCAGTGTCAAATTCCAGATATTGCTTATATAAATCAATGGCTTCCTGATATTTTCCTTTATTTGTATAGAGATTAGCCAGATTATAATATGGCGCTGCATATTCCGGATCAATGGCTATTGAAAATTCAAATGCTTCGATGGCTTTGGAATAATTGTCTGTCTTAATGAGTGAAGCGCCCAGATTATACCAGACAACTTCTGAGTAAGGATTTTCGTTCAGATATTCTTCATATATTTTTATACTCTTATGCATTTTGCCATATTTCTCATAGCAATAGGCCAGGTCATATAGAATATTGAGCTCTTTGGGATTGAGTTGACGAACTCGCTCAAGGTAATTTATCGCCAAACTATATTGCTCTGCTTCAATAAGTTCAAGAGAAATATCATAAAGTAGATCAAAATCGTCATCTTCATTCAGCTTAATAGCGGTTTCAAATTCCTGAACGGCCTGGTTGAATTTTTTCATTTGACAATATGCAGCGCCTTTTAGTAAACAGATTTCAGAATTATTGTTTTCTATATTGCCAATAGTACTTAGCAATTCAATGGCTTTTTTACCCTCGAAAGACTCGAGATGGACCTCTGCTTTTTTATATTTTAAGGAGAGTGAGGTTGGATGAATAAACATGGCATATTCAATAGCTTTTTTCGCTTTTATGATATCATTTTTAGATAAATAAAACTCAACAATATGTTCAAATTCATGGATATCAAAATACAGTTTTTGATGTTTCCTGAGCATCTTTTCATACCGTTGAACTGTCCCGGAAGGACTAATCTCAAATGGATTGTTGAAATTATTTATATTCATATGCAATAATAAGACAATACAAAACTAATCATTTTTCAGGATAGTATGTTTATTTAAGGTTAAAAATAATTCATTTTTTTGCTTTTATCTTAATATTTTTCTAACAAAGGCCACAGTAAAATATGCCATCATAAAGACACCAACAAATCCTTCAAGCACAGCAATCCCTCTAAAAACACCTGTTGGAGTCAGATCCCCGTAACCAATGGTATAAAAGGTTACCCCGCTAAAATAAAAACAGGTTTTAATATATGAAAGCGTACTGGTAAATTCGTATGATGAAAAAATGTGCTGACCGGTAAGGAAAGGTATTGAAATATATAAAAAGGAAAATAGCAGGTATATAATAAACATACTCAACAACACACGAATGGGATTGGTCGCATATAATCCGGTAAAATCAAATAATGCCCATTTAAATGCTGAAACTGGATATTCCCATAAAAGGCTTATTTTGTTTTTCTTTTTAGCTTCATTGATATCAGCTTTTAATTCTGTCCTTTTAAATTCTACATATGCGTAATCCTCTGCATCGTACTGACCTATTGTGTTGTAGTTTTCCTTTAGTATCCTGAATTGTTCGGATTTACTCCTGTATTCAGTGTCCTGCTCATAAATTAATTTTTTAATTTGAAGGTTTTTCCAGTCAACATATATCCGGCCTAACAATCAGATGCCTGAAAGATTAAATGCTTTTAACCTGATATCAAACTCAGTAGACCTGATATCAATAATATCACGTATGATGCAGTCTGAAAGATCAAATTGATTAGCCTGAAGTATTCTGATATCAAAATAATTATTAAGCTGGCAGGATTTAATTGATAACACATCGAATTTGGCCCGGTTAAATGAAGCAATTTCATTTTTAAAATTCACATGTTCAAAGACAAGTGTTGCGTTCTCATATTCAGCCATTTCAAAATTCAGCTTGCCCGGTCCAAATATGGTATGTCTGAAAATCAAATATCCATCATCCATTTCACTGGCTTCAAAATCAGCGTCTCCCATGCCGAACTCGGAACGGTAAAAACTTACTTTTCCGTCATTAAAATCAACTGTCCTGAAATCAACCACACCATCGCCAAACTTTGCCCGGTCAAAGATGATATCACCTTCACCAAAGGCTGCATAATGAAAATCCGAATCTCCGCCGGAAAAATTAGCTGACTTAAAAGATACTTTCCCTTCATTAAAACTTGTGTTGACAAAATTGATATCACCAGCGCCAAAATCTGTTCCGATAAAAGAAACTTGTCCTTTGCCAAACTCAGAACGCGTAAAATCAACAAGTCCGTCTCCAAAATTTACTCCTCTGAAATTGACATGCCCATCGCCAAACTCAGCCATTTCGAATATAACATCACCCTGACCGAATTTTACGTTTTTAAAATCTATTTTGCCTTTTCCAAAACGGGCAACTTTGAATGATACCCTGCCCTGACCAAAATCAGCATTTTCAAAATTAACTTCTCCTTCATTAAATTCCACATTCATAAATAGTTTACTCCCCTGGCCGAATGATGCTCCTTCAAATGATTTTTTACCATTCATAAAAATGACATTCTTAAAGGAAACATCACCGTTGCCAAATTTCGTGTTGTTGAAATTAACATCACCATGTTGAAAAAAAGAATAATCAAATTCAACAGCGCCTTCACTAAATCCTGCTTACTCAAATGAAACAGGCGCTCCGGCAAACAAGGAATTGCTTATAATGTGATCCTGTCCCTGAAAAATGGCATATGAAAAATCTATTCCTGCTGATTCCTGACTGGCAGCAAATACAGTGTTGGAAGCTGAGAAATTAATAAGCGGGGTTTCTGTCCTTGGGGCAATATTCCTGGAAGCACGGTAGACAGATAATGAAAAGTCCTTTATTTAACAGGAATCCAGGTGCACATTCTTTCTGCTGTCAATGAGTTTATAGACATCTTCTTTTTCTATATAGGCCAGTTCAATTTTTTTTATCTCTTTATCTTCATTGTCCAGAAAAAAAATAATCGCGGTATTTTTATATCTCAATCTTTCACCAGCCTGAAACTCTTTATCAATAATGCTAACCTTAAAACGTGTAAATTCCCTAAGCATACAAACAATCTGATGTTTAGTAATAGATTTCGGTGATGCACTAGTCTGCTATCTGTATATCCGGATAACCTGTCCATACACACCGTTTTGCAAGATACAAATATTTTCTAAATTGAAATGTTAGCTGTTAAAAATATTTTTTATCGATAAAAAAACTACATTCAGACAAGAATATTTAATAATCCGCGACTGTCTGGCCTTATTCCCTTTTCTGTCATTTTCAAATTACAGCATTCATGATACAAATCATGTTCAAAAAACAAGATGCACTCATTTTCCATTGCCTCCTGTAAGAACCTCTCCTTTTCTTTGATGGTTTCAAGTGGCATGGTGTCATAACCACAAACATATTGTGCAGGAATAATTGGCATTAACGGAATGAGATCAGCCGTAAATACAAGTGTTTTATTTTTGTCCCTGATAAAGGGGATTATTTGTCCCGAAGTATGTCCGTTAAACAGCTCTAAACGGATATTGGGTATAAGTTCTGTTTTTGAATCTATTAGATCAACCAGGCCATATTCCTGCAAGGGTAAAAAATTTTCCTTTTTGTAAGATGGGCGTTCTCTTTTGTTGGGATTATTGGCCAGGTCCCACTGTTTTCTGCTTATGATATGTCTGGCATTTTTAAAAACAGGAACATAGGCTCCGGTATGATTCATTGTTACAGCACCTCCGCAATGATCAAAATGCAGATGAGTAAGGATAACGTGGGTGATTTCATCAGGATGGATATTAATTGTTTTGAGAGATTCTGCAAGACTATGGTCTCCATTTAAATAATAATATCCAAAGAATTTGTTATCCTGTTTATTGCCAATTCCGGTGTCAATAAGTATTTTATATTTTCCGTCATCAACCAGGAGACAACGCATAGCAAGATTACACAAATTCTTCTCGTTACAGGGGTACCATTTTTGCCAGATAGATTTTGGTATGACACCAAACATGGCACCGCCATCCAGCATAAAATTACCGGTTTCGATTGGATAAAGTTTCATATGTTTGCATTTTGACGCGAATGTTTTTGACCGCGAATTAAACGAATTATACGAATTAAAGAAAGAAATTAGTTAAATGAGTTTAATAAGCGGTTTAATGTTTTTTCAACCACGAATGTTTTTGACAGCGAATTATGCGAATTTCACCTTATGAAACACCCATGATAATGTTTTTTTAATACACCGACTTTAAGTCGGGCATCCTCGAATTCGAAGATTTCGGGACACCTGTCTGCTACAGGCAGGCACGCCAATGATTAAAAAATGAGTCAAATTCGTTCAATGAGCGGTTCATTATTTTTTTAATGCCTAAATCATACTACGGTTTAAAACAAGCATGAACCGTGTAAGTAGTTGCTGATAGATTATATTATTGGACATCTCACAAAATATTTATAAAGCTGGCTGATGTTCGTTTTTGAGCAGGTCATTTATTGTTTTTACCGGACTAAAGGTGGAAACAGGTACTTCAACAAAAATGGTTATCCAGCCAGACATGGCGCCGTTCCAGAGTCCGGGTCTTTCGAGGGCTTTCAAATCCCTGCCATCTTTTGA
>CAZVTW010000107.1:0-14319 GCA_964629805.1 uncultured Bacteroidales bacterium
TACAGAACGCTGCTATGCGCAGATTTTTTGCCTTGTTAAAATCCAAAATAACTTCGTTAAACCTTTATAACTTATTATCTAATCGTTCCTTAATAATTAAAATCCATTTATTGTCAGATTTTTTGTTATTTGTCCCAACTCAGTCGAAACTCCGGCTCTTCATGGTTATAGTCGGAGGACAAAACGCCCCCGGCATTAAGTACACGGAGCAGGCCTTGATTTCGACTGAGTCGGAATAAAAATTTTCTTTTTAGGAGCAGACTCACCGGATTGATACCTGTTATTCATTTTTAAATTCATATATTCTTTCCATCTCTACCCATCGTTGACTTGTATCTGCACCTGGTGGGGCTTTCTGAAATTTAGACATGATGCGTGCCCATTCTTTCTTCTTTTCGGGATGAGAACCGGCATATCGTTCATTGATGTTGTCTATATCAATGTCTTCAGGGTATTCAAGGAGCATAACAAGCCTGTTACCCTGAAGATAAATTTTGATACTTTCGTAACCACTTAGGGCTTGATGCGAAATAAACTTTACAGAAAAAACGAAGTTATTTTGCTCTTTGCCAAGGCGAAAAAACTCTTGCCCCGGATTTCAAATCGGGAGCGAATAGTAAAGACTATTTAAAGCTTTTTGCAACACAGGCAAAGGGCAAAAGAATGAGTTTAAATGTAAAGGTTATTTCGTTTCAAGCCCTTAATTCGGCAGCTTTTTTAACCTCGGGCCAGAGGCCGTCTTTACCATGGTCTGAACTCAGTAAATTCGAAAGAGAATGGCTCAAGGCATCGTTTAATCCAGGAGTCCCGACATACTTGATGTCGGGATGAGGAGTTAAACGATGCCTTGTAACGCATAGATTTCGAAAATTACTGAGTTCAGATGGTATTGTTTATAGAGTGATATTGAGTCATCATTATCCACAAGATCACAAGTCATAACAATTTGCCGAATTTTTTCATTCTCCGGGGCAGCATGATAACAACATACAACATACCGGCAATTGCCACGAGGAAGAGGAAAAACGTTGTTTTTGTTTTCATATTCCCGCTAAGGTTTAATAGCATCCCAGTTTTTTAATAAATACGCTTTATCTAAATCCAATAATTTCTTTTTGTTTCCTTTCCGGACTAACAATTTCTTTATATCCCTATACATATAATAATTCAGCCAATACCCATTATGATATTTTTGCCTTGTATTAACCGGTGTCTTAAAAAGGGCATACCAATCTGTGTTAATCCCAAATTTATGTGCCAGTTGTATAGCTTCTAAAGCACTTTGCCAAATATTTTCTGAAACCTTTTTATGAAGGAGTGCATAATCGTGGTAGTCCATATTGCTGATATCAATAATTTGTGCTGTGTCTTTGAGTCCCAGGGCAAAATAGGAGAGAGAGTCCTCAAAAGATTGATCCCCGTTCAAATCAAACAAGATTTTGTCAAAAAAACCGTTCAAATCTGTGTCCACATATTTGATAACCGGAATAACCTCTGGTTCATAGAGGCAATGGTCATGAGGGATAGTATCATGGCCACCGCGCCAGCCCTGCCATCCCTGGTAATATTTCCCATGCTGGTCTATCCGCCAGGCGCCCCACTCAGCTCCGTGAAGATGGATTCTTCCGTCAAACTTCCCAACATATAAGTTCCCTTTACCGGAACAATCCATGTCCCATTCGCCTCTGTCGCCACTAACATCAGCCTGTGGATTATTGTCGAGACCACCTTTGAAGTGTCCTGTCACATAGAGTTCTAACGGATCATAAAACTCTACACGCTCCCACCTGTGACAATCATCGTCTTCATCAAACACAAATTTACATTTTTGCCATTTCCCTTTGTTGAAAATTATATCATAAGCATGTTCATGATCAACATAATACAAACCTTCGAGGTTCCTGAGCCTGGGATCAAGAAACATGGAATCAGTATTTTCAAGTCCTTTCATTGATTTGAAAGCATGAAAATGGTCATCATAACCAAAACCTTCGCCACTAAAACCTATGCTTATGTCAAAATCGAATTCAACCCCAGGTAGATTGTCATTATCCAGATCGAAAGCTAACCTCACATCATTTACCTGTCTGGCGAATTTTAGTTTATATTCGCTGTTTTTCAGTGGGTAAATGCGCTCATCAACCAGCCTTATGGCCATTTCAGTCAGTCCGTCCTTGTCAGTGTCGTAAAACAAAAAGGGATTTTCCCAATTATACCGAAAGTCTTCAACATTATAGGTGGAGGCATGCATTTTCATGAAAAGCGAGTTTCCGTGATAATCTTCAAAAAAATTTGCCAGGCCAGAATGTTCCCAGGCTTCCAGTTTCAGGCTTGTCCAGTCAATATAATTATATATACCGTCATTGTCGGTGTCAATAACAATCATGAAATGCCCGGCATCCCATATTTTTTCCGGATTGTCATGATTATCGGCAATCACCTGCATATCTGCTATACCATCACCATCTTCGTCGTTCCAGTCAACAATAAAATCACCTAAGCCGCCATACGAACCATCCTTGTTTCGGTCTATCATCATACAATCACTATCTGTATCGCCTTCAATGTCTCCCTCTTGCATGTCGTCATCATCATCAATCCACAGAACAGCCAGGCCGGATTTCAAAAAGGACTTCAGAATATCAGGATCACCATCATTATCAAGATCAATATATTCAATTTTGTCTGAATTCATGGTATATTCGGGACGAAAGGCTGTTATAAGATCGGATTTTTCCTGGCACACCGTAATACCTGTATTTACACATATTAAGCAGAGTGCTGTCACTATTAAATGAATATTTTTCCTGGTCATTTTTTTATTTAAGATTTAGGATTTGACTCATTTAATTATCTGTAATTTCAATAGTAAAACTTTTGGAATAACTGTTTTCTGCCTCCAGTTCGATAATTCCTTCCTTGTCCTGCAGGGTTTTTTCACGGCCCTGGACACCAGGTATACCCTGCCAGGGTTCAATACAAATATATTTATCTTCTTCTGATTCGGCAAATGAAAATATTCCAAGGTGCGGGAATCCTTTAATTGATAACTTAAGCCCGGCATTTCCTTTTTCCGATAATAATTCGACATAGTCGGAATCAAGATGCTTCAAAATGATTGCATTTTCTCTAAACAGCTCCTTATCAAGAGGCAAGATGTTCTGTTGTACAAGAAATTCTTCAGTTTTTCCGTTCATCAAGGGGCCTGTCATCAGGTGGCGTTTAGCTGTCTCTTTCTTTTGAAACCGGATATAATAATCAGTAAACTTCAAATGTGATTCCAGCGGACAGGCAAAGGTAGGATGTCCGCCCAGGCAGAACCAGATTGATTTGTCACCAGGATTTTTAACAGTATACATTGTTTTTACCTGCTTGTCAATTAATTGATATGTCACCTTTAGAACGAATCTGTAAGGATACACCTCAAGTGTTGACTGATCGGACATCAATTGCAGGGTAACTTCATTTTCTTTTTTTTCGACAAGTTTAAACTCCTTATACATGGCAAATCCATGCAGGCCAAGCTGATATACCTGATCCCCAACCCTGTACTGATCGTTTTCAACACTGGCTATGATAGGAAATAAAACAGGAGACTTGCCCTCCCATCTTTCAGATTTTCCCTGCCAAAGGTATTCAATACCTGTTTTCAGTGATTTAATGCTTATTAATTCAGCTCCAACAGATGATATTGATATTTCCAGTTCGGAATTTGCAATTGTAATCATTTTAATTTTGTTTTATAAGTAATTTATTCACACGAATAGAGTCAGTAGAAAATCTCAACAGGTAAAGGCCGCTGTTTACATGTAGATCATTTTGTCTGGTAGAATTCCATGTCAGATAATAATTTCCCGGGTTATGGATGCCATTTTTCAGGATTTTGATTCGTTTTCCTGATACATCAAATAATTCAATTCTAACATCAGTTCTTTTATTAACAGAATAGGTAGCAATAAATGAGTTTTTGAAAGGATTTGGAAAAACATCTCCTGAAATAACAGGTTCCATTTTCCTACAATCATTGACAGACACAATAGAATCATTCGCATCTGAGTTGTTCGTTGTATCAGGCATACCAAATACTTCCATTTCGAATAATGAATAAGGAATCCATCCTGTATGACGCTTTAAAGTCCTTAGGCGAATATGGCGGGTACTTTTATCAGGGAATTTCTGGTAAGACGTGAACCCCCCAAAAGCCTCGTCAATTATTTTAGCAGTATACCATTTACCTGTTGTATCTCTGAACTGGAAAGAAAGTCTTTCCGGATAAGCAACAGGACACCATAAAAGGTTCACAGAATCTATAAAAAATTGATTCAGCAGGTCTATTTCAAGTGTTTGAATGTCAGACCACCTGTCCTCTACTCCCCAGCGGGTTGTTTTTTTCCCGTCAACTGCAAAAGCGCCCAAAGTATTTTCGTCCTGATATTCGGAAGCTTTTGCAGGTTTATTCAGGGCAATATTGTTACTAAATGTGTCCTTGTTTATAACGGTGGAATCATGCATGACAAAAGAGCCGGTCGCTGAATTGTTATATTCAATACATTCATCAATTTCATTATCCGGATCAATTGTGGCAGTGAAGGTATATTTGCCGGATGCTCCAGAATAGAAATCCATATCTGCACTGATGAAAGCCATACCACCGGCAGGAATGGATTTTACATAATTTGTGGATGGTATCTGAATATCATTATCCGTGATGAAATCCAATGAATGGATTTGATTGGGAGACGGACCGGTGCCGTAATTCAGAACCAGTGCAACAAAAGTAACCGGCTCTCCCTTAACAGGATATCGTGGATAGGAAAAAACTTTTGAAATTCGCAAGTCTGGTTTAAAGACCCCTTCTGTTATTTTAATTTCTGCCTGCTGGTGAAGATCTTCCGAATTACTCCCGATTTTTATGGTATAAAGACCAGGAGCAACCTGGTATTGCGATAAGATGGGATCATATGAATAAAATTCATTGGCTGTCAATTCAAATGAAACACTTTTTTTCTCACCTGGTTCCAGCTCAATGATTCTGAATGCTTTCAACTGTTTTTCCGGTTCATCCCTGGAAGGATTTTCGGGGTATATGTATAGCTGTATGACTTCCTCCCCTGTGATTGCCCCTGTATTCTCAACATCAACAGATATTTCAACAGGTTGTCCGGGCCGGATTTCATTACTGGTTGCACTGATATTAGAATATCCGAAGGTCGTGTAGCTTAAACCATAGCCAAAAGGAAATTCAGGTGTTAGGTCTTTCTTGTCAAACCATCGATAACCACCACCATAGTCATCATTGTAATCCAGGTTATTTTCCGGTAATTGTGCATCAGATTTAGGCATGGTCACCGGTAATTTAGCTGAAGGGTTATATTTACCAAAAATGACATCAGCAATAGCATTTCCGCCTTCCTGGCCCGGATAGAATGCGTACAGCAATCCCCTGGCATTCTCAAGGTATTCATTTGCAGCACATATTCCACCACTGATAATCACAACAGTCAAATTTGAATTCACCGCAGCCAGTTCATTGATTAATTCCGGCTGTTTCCCGGGTAATCTTACAGAGCCATTGATCCTGTCTCTTCCTTCACCTTCCTGGGATGGACCTAACCCGCCAACAAAAATGACGTGGTCGGCCTGCCGGGCAATTTCTTTAGCTTCGGAAAATCCTCCGGTACTGTTACTGTTAATTTCACATCCTTTTTCGTACAATACTCTGTCAGCGCCCAGGAGAGCCTCCATGCCTTCTTTTGGTGTGATTGAATAATACGGAATAACTGAACTGCTTCCTTTGCCGTCAAGCAATGCCTGGTCTGCGGCAGGACCTACCAGGGCAATTTTGTTTATCGCCGAAGGTTCTATTGGTAAAATATCATCCTCATTTTTTAGCAATACGATACTTTTCCGGCCAGCCTCGCGACATACCCTTTGATGCTCAGGGAGATTTACCATACTGCGGTTTCCGGTTGGATAATACCCGGTAAATCCGGCTAACATTTTGCTTCTTAAAACTCCTTTAACTCTCTGGTCCAGTACCTCTTCACTAAGTGCTTCAGAATTGAGCAAACCGGGTAATTCATCACGATACAGGTAACTCCCCATACAAATATCCACACCGGCTTCCATTGCTCCTTTTGTGTCCCACACTGCTCCCCAATCCGAAACAACCTGAAAAGGGAATCCCCATCGCTGTCGCAGGATGGTATCAAGCAGGAATTTGTTTTCAGCGCAATTGACTCCGTTTATCAGGTTAAAAGCATTCATTACCGACAAAGTAGCGCCTTCCTGCACGGCAGTACGGAAATTAAATCCGTAATGGTCCATATGCATCTTTTCTGATATGCTAACATCATTATGAAAACGATTGTCCTGCATTGCCACGCAGTTAAAATGTTTTGATGTGGCTATTACCGGGTATTCCTGAATACCTTTCACCAGGGAGGAGGCGATTTTCCCACACAAAAAAGGGTCTTCTCCGCCCGTTTCCGGACTGCGACCATTCCGGGGGTCCCGGCATAAATCCATGCAAGGTCCAAGCGCCTGATGGATACCTTTGCCCCGGAACTCTTTACCCATGATCCTGCCGATTCGTTTTACAAGGCTGGTATCCCAACTGGCTGCCATAGCTATTCCTACGGGGAAGCATGTTGACCTTCCCTGCTTAATACCATGTGGCCCGTCGGACATAAATAAGCCCGGAATGTTAAGTTTTTCGTTATCCAGTGTATTAAATACGCCATATTGGTGTAATTGCATGATTTTATCCTCACGGTTCATCAATGCAATTATACTATCCAGTTGTTTTTCAAAATGCTGAGAAAAAAGGAAATTTGAAAGAAAACATAGAAGTAACAGGCAAGATAAAAGTTTTTTCATAATTTATTTCCGGACTTAAAAAATTAACTTGTGTTTGTCCATTAATTCCCCTAACTGAGTTTCAAATGGAGCAAGCCTTGTCAGGGAACATTCTGAACAGACATTTAAGATTTAATGAATGGACACTAATTTGTTTATTTCCCTGCTTTCATGTTGTAGTATTCCTGCAAAACATAAAATGCTTTTTTTCTGTTGCCTGTCTCTGATATTAACCCTTTTCGGTTCCATCCATCCTGTATATGAGGTAAGAACCTTTTGGGAGATCGAAAATCTGCCAGAATCCAGGGAGACATGCCTCTTAGCTGTGGAATGGTTTCCAGCATTTTTATTGATTCGCGATACAGGTACTCCTGGAATTCCTCGGTCCACCGGGTCAGGCTGTCAGCATGATAACCCTGTAGAGCGCCTCCGCCAAACTCGGATATGAAAACCGGTTTATTTTGTTTTATTTCCCAGGAAATTTTCGAACATTTATCCGGCAAGCCGTCATACCACCCGATATACTCATTAAAACTCATAACATCAACAACATCAGCAAAAGGATCATCAATGGTATAATGATTTGTTTTTCCCTCTATTATGCTCACTTCAAGCGCTGCACTAATAAGGCGGGTATCATCCATTTCACGGGCTTTTTTAGCCAGTCTGCTTAAAAAATTGAATCTGACTTTGTTAACAGGTGTTTCATTGGCCATAGACCAGATGATTACAGCAGCACGGTTTTTATCTCTGGTTATGAGTTCCCTGAGTTGTTTTTCAGCAATTTGGTATGTTTCTTCATTATCGAATAAAATATTCCAGTATACCGGGTCTTCAGCCCATACCATGATCCCCATTTTGTCTGCCATTCGCACCATGTATTCATTATGGGGATAATGAGCCAGCCGGACAAAATTGCATCCCAGTTCTTTGGCCCAGTTTAATACCTGCCTGGCATCTTCTTCACAAAAGTTCCGGTTTCCGCGAATGGGATTCTCTTCATGGATACTTATCCCTCTCAAAAAAACGGATTTGCCATTCAATAAGATATCCTGTCCCTGAACTGATAGTGTTCTGAATCCTATTTGATCCGTAATTTCTTCATCTCCGTTCCTGAGAATGACCCGGTATAATTTTGGTCGTTCGGGAGTCCAATATGAAATCCTTTTTGCCTTTATTTCAAATTCTGCCATTCCTTCCTTATCCGTAGTGAAGACTTCCTCAATTTTTAATTCAGGAATTGAGATGCTGACTTTTCTATTTGTTTTCTTATCCCCGTTGAGTTTCATAAAACCTTTGATGACGTGAGGGTCTCCTTTTTTAAGCTGTACCAGGTAATCATGAATGAAAACCGGCGGTGTTTCAATAATGTCAATGTCCCTGGTAATACCTCCGTAATTCCACCAGTCTGCATTTAATGCCGGTACATTTTCTTTTTTCCGTTCATTCTTCACCCGGACAACAATAAAATTGTCTTTTGGTTTCAGCAGGTGTGTAAATTCAAAAGAAAATGGGGTGAAGCCTCCTTCGTGCTCTCCAACTTTTTTGCCGTTAATATATGCGTCAGTCCGGTAATTTGCTGCACCGAAATTGACGAACACCCTGTTTTCAGAGGCAGATTTACTATAATCAAATGCCCGTTTATACCATAATGATCCCTCAAAATACAATAGCTTTTCACTTTGGGTATTCCAATCTCCGGGAACATTGATACATGGGGATAAATCAAAGCTGTATTCCACTCGCTGTGTTTTATCAGCAGGGACGTAATTCAGGAAAAATGCATCTGATTTCGGAGGATTTTCCATCTGTTCTTTCGGAATTCCCCTGTAATTCATGTATCCTGTTTCATAAGGATCGATCAGATAATGCCATTTCCCGTTCAGGGTTTTTGTTTGACGACTAAACCTATTTTGAATTATTGACTGAGAATAAAGTGAAACAGTAAATGTTAAAATAAAAAAGAATAAAGGAATTGATTTTTTCATAACGTATTATCATTATAAGACTTTGGTTTTTAAAACTTCTATTTTGTAGTCCATATGGGTGACGACCAGGCCAGTTCACCATCCTCCTGCAACACACGAACGTAATAATAGCTCTCTCCGTCAGTATTTTTTTCATCTTTCCACCTGACTTTCACCTCTTTTTTACCAGGATGTTTAACCTGGAATTCCTGATTGTCTTTGACCACAACAATTTCCTTAATTTTGTCGGTCCCAATGATATGGATGTCAAGTATCCTGTTGTTGGTTTTGATTATCTCTCCCATAAAATGGCCATCCATTTTAACATCCAGCACAATATTATCAGTTGCACCATAGGTACGCCTATTTTTCAGTCCGTCCATGATCCCTTCACGTGTAAATTCTTCGGCATATACCATCGCATAAGAAATATGCGTTGATCTGTGGTCCGAACTGGCAATGATACCGAGGTAATGATTGTCTTTCAGTGCTTCCCTGTAAAATCCTTTTTCATTGACCGGGTGGTACGGGATTGTTGAGTCAAAACGTGGACAAGTCGGACATTCAGCGCTCATACGTTCTCCCTGGTATATTTCATTTACCGGTTCGTGGTCTGTATTTAACGACCTCCAGTCAGTACCGGCTGTTGTGGTTGCCGAGGTGTGAGAAATACAAATACCGTCAAACTGTTCCAGGTATTTATATAACAATTCTACATCCGGAGAGGAATGAGGATGTTTTGATTTGTCCCATTTAAACCTTGGAAGCATCCTGATGCCGCGTTGAGTAAAGATAACATTTCTATGCCCGTCAGGGTATCCGCAACTGCGTTCATAACCAAACAGCGGTGTATGATAATTTTCTATATGAAAGATGTCTGTAAATTTCTGGATGAGATGCCAGTAGTATTCATTGTAGCCATTGTCATGATCCCCGTTGTTGAACCAGGCCAGTGAAGCAGCATCAAGAGCATACCGGTGCGAATCTTCTATTTGACTGTCACCTCCCCCGTCACCGGAAAATGAAGAGTGCCGGTGCGAATCTCCGCTTAATATTCTGTAGGTCTTACCATTTACAGTGGTGCGATATGTTTGAAGGGTTTTAACTTCCTGTGCTTCTTCCGTAGCAGATTTTGGCGCTGTTGCAATTTCAGGAGAATCCATTTTAATCAATTCATGATCAAATGTTTCATTTTGATTTTCGATATAAGAAATCCAGATATTTTGGCAGAATTGATTCGGATCATCTGCAATGCAATTTTTTTGCCTGTCTGAGGCATGTACTATTTTTATTTTATTTCCTGGTATTACAGTTACAGCAGGTTTTTCATGCATTTGACTAAAGGAGCCATACACTAAGGCTGGTTGGCTCCAGGTTTTGCCGTCAAACGACATAAGGTAGCTCCACCATTGCGTTGTCCCTGATTGTCCTTTTTTCAGATCCGGATTTTTCTTGTAAACAAGGCAAATATTATTTTTGGCATCTCTGAATAACACCGGGTAGTTTAAATAATGATTCGGTGTGTTGGCAACTTTATATCTTTTGGGTTTAGCTCCTTTATTGTAGAAATAAGTATAGCGTATCTCTTTCGGAATAACTTCTTCAACCGGTGTTTTTGAACGAAAAAAATTACCATTATTAATGCACACAACACGGATGGAACGTGTTTCATACAGGCCTTCTGTTTCTTCTTTCGTACTAAAAAAATAGGGTGCGCCGCTGTCTTTGCCCCAATTTTTTCCGGCCAGTTCGTAAGCAACCCACAGTTTGTCGTCCTTATCAAAGACAATTGAGGGGCGTGTTTCAAAATTTAGACTTGCTGCCACGTGGCCTTCGGTTTTTAATTTTCCTTTTTTGTTCAGCAGCGCATAATACACGTCGTAATCTCCTTTTTTATATGTATCCCATGCTATTGCTATTTGACCTTTACTGTCAGTAGCAATGGCAGGTTGCCATTCATTTGCAGGTGTTGAACCTAACGTCTGTTCTTCCGGTGAATTCTCTCCCAGATTTGCCAAAAGAATATCAAAACTATTATCTCTAAAGCCCTGCCAGGTTATCCATACGCCGTTTTCGTTTGCAGCAAGAGCCGGGTGTATATCAGGGCCATCATTGTTTGTCAGGCGTTTGATCTTACCAGGCTTATTGCCTGTTAGCATTGTATAATAAATTTCCTGGTTATCATTAGTCCGTTCAGACCAGGCAACCCAGACCCTGTCATTTTCGTCTGTAATTGTGGCTATATCAAAAATATCTTTTCCTTTGGATGTAAGCGGATATTTATTCAAAATTTTTCCGTCTTTTTCAACAATGACATTCAGTTGCTCTCCGTCAGCTTGTTGAGCAAGGTAGCCAAAATCATCAGGTATTTCTTCTGTAAATTTATGCCACCTGTATGGAGACATACCTTCATAATAAGTATTGTAAAAAATATATGATTTTCCGTCCGAAGTACTGGTAACAGCTGGAAATCCATGATACTTGCACCGTTCGTGAATATAACCCATGTTGGTAACTTTAAGGGCTGGATAAATGCGGGTTACAGCGACTTGTCCGTCAAGAAATTGCTGTGTTTTTCCGTATTCAAATTCATACGGGTTGAATTCAAAATCTCCCTGTAAAGTTGTGGCCTTCAAATCTGTGCCTTCTTCCAGTTCCAAATTAGTGAGTAAACGAAATGGCTTAAAAGGCCTCAAATCTTTATCCGGGGTATATCCTTCTGTTCGTTCGTTGTTATAAATTGCCCATTTAAATATTGTATCACGTGTTGACTTACCTTTCCATGAAATCTTATTATTCTCCATTTTGATTTCCGTATAAGGGTCTAACCATCCTTTACTTGAGTTTTGATATAAGAAACGTGAATTTTCGGTTTCGCCCTTAAATGATAATGTACCATCCCATTTTTTTGGAGCATTGTTGCTGCCAAATTTAAATTCAAGGCATATCAGGTCAATATCAGAATTGTTTGTTTGAGCTTTGATTGTAAAGTGCGGCAGGATAAAACCTGCGATTAGTATCAGAATAATGAATCGTGTAGTCATAATGTTGATTTTTAAAAATAATTTAATATATAGTTACAAAGAAAGAAAAATCGCCAGTAAATTCCATTAATATTATTCCTTTTAATACAACATTTTATGCAAAATGCTTAGTGAGAACAATCATATGAGTATATTTTGCATCCAAATCCTGTATCGAAAAATGAAAGCACTGAAGATATAATTTTACAATGATTATTCCTGTTTTAAAATAAGTTTAACAACTGTATTAATTTGAGAGGGTAAGAGGATGGTATGTTGAGCAGGTTTTTTTATGAAATTAATGAATAGATCCGCGCTATCGATATAATATCTTTCACCATGCCAAAAATCTCCGAAAAATACCTCAGAATTATCAGAAAGCAAAGAAGCGGAGTTGATTCTTCCTTTAAGTCCCGGGAGACAAATCTGTCCGATACCCTGTTCCATGATATGTGCATATAAAACATTTCCGTTTTGAGTATATCTTCCCCATTCAGGTTTAGGAAAGCCAGCAGGGCCGCAGCCATAGATGCTTTCATTGTTTTCATTCATCCATTCTCCAACATCGGTAAGTATTTTTACGGACTGTTCCGGAAACCTGCCCCTGGCGTCAGGGCCAATATTCAGGAGTAAATTACCGCCTTTACTGACACAGTTCACAAGTGTTTTTACAATATCTTCCGATGATTTATAATTATTGTCGTTTCTGGCATATCCCCACTCATTATTAAGCGTGATACAAGCTTCCCAGGGAATTGGTCTGCCATGTTTATCGGTAATCTGGCTTTTAGGGATAATTTGTTCCGGGCCTTCAAAATCACCAGCATAAATTTCCGGGTCCTCAATTTCCATTCTTCCTCCTAACCTGTTATCAATAATAACATGAGGCTGCAACTTTCTGACCATTTTTACAAGCCTGGAAGCCTCCCATTTTTCTCCGGTCATGTCTCCACAGCTAAAATCAAACCACATAATATCTATTTTCCCATACTCAGTGAGAAGTTCCCGGGTTTGATTATGAAGATATTTGACATATTCAGAAAAATCACGTTTATCATTACGAAATCCCGCTTTCCCTGTCATCGGGTGTATGACACAGTCGCCTTCGACCGGATATCCAGGGTGATGCCAGTCTATCAATGAATAGTAAAAACCAACTTTAAGGCCTTCTGCCCTAAATGCATTTGTAAACTCCTTTATAAGGTCTCTTCCGGCAGGTGTGTTGGTTGCTTTATAATCAGTATATCGGCTATCAAACAAACAAAATCCGTCATGATGTTTTGCAGTGATCACAGCATATTTCATTCCTGCCTGTTTTGCTATTTTTGCCCACCTTTGTGGATTATAATCTGTTGGATTAAACTCTCTGAAATATAAATCATATTCTTCATCTGTCATTTTTTCATGAAATTTTACCCATTCTCCTCTTGAGGGAACAGCATATATACCCCAGTGAATGAATAAACCAAAACGGGCATCACGAAACCATTTTGTTCGATTTTGCCGATGCAGGTAGGCATTTTTTTCCTGGCCAAATGAGTCAAAACCACAAATTAAAATCAATAAAGCAATATAGAGTCCCTGGATGAATTTCATGAGATTGTAATTATATATGAATGAGTCCACTCCGAGAAGGTTGATTTTGACAACAAAAGGAATTCCTGGAGTGTACTTGGTACTTTCATATCACGATGATCAATGAATGATGAAGTGTAATTACCAGTTGAATCTATGAATCCGAACAGGAATGTCTGATCGTTTTTATACCTAAAAGTGTTTCTGTGTAATACATCAGCATCAAAGCATTCAATTTCAGAACTTCTGTCTAAATCTTGTGAACAGGTAAAAGAGATTATCAAAAGGAAAAAGAAAGATAACACAAGGTTTATTTTGCATTGTTTATATTCTTATTGTAAAATTAAAAAAAAAAACATAGTCATAGCAATTACTAATACTAATAGTAAAAGTATTTCCATATAACGATAAAATCTTATCCGTTTTTTTATTTTTTTTTGGTCTTGCACAATATTTATTTTTAGATTAATATTAATACAAAACTACAAATAAAAAATTAAAAAGACTATTAACATATTGTCAAAAGGTGTGACTATTCTTTCATTTTTCTCATATCCTGTCAACTTTGGTTCAAAATTGTCAACATTTGCTACAATATTGCTATTTTTTGCATCAATTTTGGTTAAAATTTCAACTTTGTATATCAAAATTCACTTATCAAAATTCTTTTTATTAATTTCACCAGCCATATAATAACAAAAAATTTGGCAACAAACAGACTGCCGGAGGAACAGAATTTTGTTTCCTTATTTTATCAAGTTAATCTCCAAATGAGTTTTTACGTTTCCTGTGAGTAGACTCATTTATAGAGGTGAAGTATGAAACTTATATTTTAAAATTCATGGCTCTATTCTAATTTAAGGTTGATTTGTTTAAACATCAATAAAATCAATAAT
>CAZVTW010000108.1:0-14267 GCA_964629805.1 uncultured Bacteroidales bacterium
GTTAGAATGCATGAGCGTGCCGGGCCACAGACAGCAACCGGGGTGTAAGCATTTCTAAAATACGCTCCCCGCTCAGCCAGACGATCAAGATTTGGTGTTTGAATTACAGCATTTCCTGCTTTACCTAACGCATCAAATCGCTGTTGATCAGTCATTATTATTAACAGGTTCTTTTTGGTTTCAGGTTGGGCTGTTGCACTTTGAGTGAGAAACAGGTATGCAATAATTAAAAATCCAGCTTTTATATAATTTTTCATCAGTAAATATTTATGTTTAATGGTCTGATGTTCTTTACCATGAAAATATTTTCATTTCCTTTTGTGATAATAATGAAAATATTCTCATTGACAGTTCATCCGTTTATTTATTATTTTATCATCAATAGCTCGGAATAATTCTTATTAGCTATGGTTAATTTAATAATATAAGTACCCGGTTTTAATGCTGAAACCGGAATATTCAACGTATGCTTTCCAGTAGTTAAGTTACTGTTATTCAAACGAACACCCATATTTCTTCCACTTAAATCAATTATCCAGAGGCTTAAATCAGTAGCTTTATTTAATTGAACATCAACGGTGATCTCATTATTCGCAGGGTTCGGATAAATATTTAATCCCTTAAGCTTCGCATTACTAACCGACACGACATCTGTATACATGGCTGTAACCGCAACATCCTCTTCGGGCATAGCAAAATAGGTAAGCGTGGATGTTTCATTGGACAGCGCAGCATTGTTGGTATTGACCTCCCATCTGTCAAACTCCTTACCGTCAGGAGCTTCGTCTGCCTCAATTACAGGAAATGTGCCAGGCTTGTAAAAACCGTCGCCACTACCATTATTAACAATTAACTCATACGATTTAACCTCCTTATATGTGGCGGTAACAACTGTATTGCCCTCGCCCATGGTTAATGTTGTCATTTTCGCACTGGAATCAGCGATAACAGGGTTTCCTTCTTCAATCACCCATTTATCGAACAGATATGAATTTGGTTCAGGATCAGCTTTAATGGTTACATTTGTACCAGAGAAAAACATACCATCTCCGGTTCCGTTTTTAACGGTAAGTGCAAACCGTTCCCCTCCATTCGGATCAACTATTTCAATGGCATCAATTCGAATGGTTGCAGGTCCTGATTTGAAATTATAAAGCCGAAACCAGTTAATGGCGCTTAAATCGGGTTCTCCCTCAGTAGAACCGGCCTCGCTAAAATTCAGGCTAATAAAATTCCAGCCATTGGATAACCCACTCAGGTTCCAATTATATTCATTCTGGTCCGGCCCACCGGCACTTCCCAGTTCTACCTGGTTATTTCCCATAACAGAAGCATCTGAAATATAATACCAGAACTCAAGCCGTCCGCTTTCAACGGTTGCACCGGAATTATAAGCCGGAGAAAATGTCTTTTTAAACTCATCGGTCTGATCACCGGTAAATTCAATACAACCGGCACCCTCTTTTTGATCGGTTGTATTAAGGGCTAAAGCAGCGGAAGACCCCCAACCTGTTAACTCGTCACAATCATCCAGATAGGCTCCCAGTACCTTATATACAGGTGATATTTCAAGGGCCTCATCAAACATCCTGACTTTAGTGGATATTGCTTTGTCGTTCTCAAACAATGTTTGACCGCCGATAACCTTCCATCCTGAAAACTCGTGACCTACCGGGGCTTCATTTGCGGTTATCTCAATGATTGCATCTACAGTATATTGCCCGCTGCCTGTTCCATCATTTACTGTAAGCTGATATTTGACAGCACCGGCAAACCGGTCAAATAATTGAATTTCATCAACCCGGGTTGTTACTTCACCCGTTTTTGGATTAGTTATTCTAAACCAATTAATGGCATTCAAATCAGGCGTTCCTGTTACGGTGGCTGATTTTATATTTAATGAAATTAAATTCCATCCCGATGATAAATTTCTGAGATTCCATGTATATTCATCCTGATCTATGTCACCACCACTTCCCAGACCTACAGTAAAATAACTGTTCATTAATGAAGGATCAGAAATATAATACCAGAATTGCAATCTTGCATCATAAGGTTTCAGGCCTGAATTATAGGCTGTAGCAAAAATTTTCTCATATTCCTTATCGGTACTTCCAACAAATTCAATACAGCCTAACCCCTGTTGATTATCTGTTGAATTTAAGACTAAATTTACTGATGATGTCCAATCCGTTAACGCATCACAATCATCAAGGTAGTTTATGCTGGAAGCGACATTTATTATACGCTTTTCAGAATGTTCGCCCATCCATTTTACCCCTTCTTTCATCACACTCCATTGAAAATTGTAAGCCCCTTCCTTAGCAGGTGCAGTAATATCAAATGTAAAGGTTTTGCTTTCGCCGGGATTGATTGTTTCGCTTGCTCCTAATTCCACCTGAGTGATTCCCCAGGTATTTAATGCTGAATCAGCAAAATATGCCAGCTTAATATTATCCGCGTTTGTCCAGTTTGTTGTCCCGTTGTTTTTCATAGTAATACTTACCGAAGTTGTTGCCCCGGGACTCAAGGTTGTTGGTACATCCTGCGAAACGAATTCACTGTTGTCAGGATAAGCAACAATAGGAATATTGCTACTCAGTGCAATATCTCCTCTTAACATTTTTGTGGCTTCACCAGCTAATTTCAGATACCAGTCGCTTGGTAAATCATAGCCATCGATATCCAGCGTAACAAATTGACCTGTAGTAGGCGTCTGGCTTTTATTCTCGGCTAATTTAAAAATGGCTGTACCTTCATCCACCTCGTCAAACATGGCTATATAAACCATATTACAACCCGCATCAATGGCATTATAAAATTGACGCCAAAAGAATTTACCACCGTTTCGCGGTATGGAGTTTAATTCATTTCCCTCGTATAAATTCGCCCAGGAGAAGCCGGGAAATACCACCGGAATATATCCCACATCTCTGCTCGCTGTTTCCGTTAAATCCGGACCATAGTATTTATCCCTGAAATTATCAGCCGATGAATTATCTCTATATCTACCAACAGACCAAGGGCTAATAAACTCAAACATATCATAAACCGTTTGCCACTCAGGGCCATCAGTCTTCCAGCCATTACCTACACCAGCTTTGAGTGTTACCCTGTACTTTTCAGGCGCATCTACAGTAAACCACTGAAGCAATTCGTTCCAATGTTGTGCTGTAATTACACCTGAGCTACCTCCCACATTAACACCCCAGAGCGAAAGTACGGGCAATCCGTTGTGATGTAGGTAACTTGGACTTTCTGTTATTTTAAGATCATCGACCAGGTGGATCCAGTCATTCTTAACATCCTCAACAAATGTTTCAGGTTTACCGCCTGACATATCATACATGTTGGCAAATACACGACCGTATTTTTCTGCTCCATACCGAACATTCTGTAACACGGTATCCCGTTGGTTGGTTCTGGCCAACGCCGAAGAAATAAAGCGTTGAACAAATACACCATCAATGCCATAATCTTTCATCCATTTAACATGACGATCGACAGTCTTTCTGGTATATGAGCTGAACAGACCAGCTTTGGTTAAATCGTTATAAACAAAATCGGTTTCGAACAATTCATCGGAATCGTATTCGCGCATATCTAGCCAATAATCAATGGTTACTGTTTTGGCATTGATATTTCCACCACCATCACCCCAATGTATCCATCCATATCCGCTGCCATCTCCAGGGGCACCAAACCACCCCTGATAACCTGCCATTATTTTGTTATTTAAAGTTGTCGCATCTACAACATCTTGCGCCTGAACGGTTTGAGTAAAACCCATCAGAAATAAACCAAAAACGAGAAGTATTGAAATCTTATTCATAGCGTATCGTGTTAATTGTTTTCATTCGATAAATCAAAAATCATATTCATAAGTAGTTTACCTTCCACTGGATCGTAAATCCCTTTGTTCGTAAACATTTTGGATAGGATTGACTTTCCCCCGTTTTCAATAGAAATAATGGGAAAACCTTTCATGGTGAGCATTTCCTTTCTGCGATCCTGAATCCTTGCATAGCGATGTTCACAACCTGAAGCGAGTGAATTTATGGATGGACTTTTTGTAACCTGTATCAGGCCATTATAAACTAAAGGCTTTTCAGGTTCATTGTTGTTAAAATAGCGTAAATCCATATATTTTATCCCATTGAATATATTTGATTCAGGAATATCAATATGTGCTGTTTCAAGAGATTCTTGGAGGTAACCACTTATATATTCAGGGAAAATATTCAGTACTTGTTCGCCTGTATTCAGTAATAAAATATTGGCCCCGCTATTGAATTTATCCCGAATTATTTGATAATCATTCCCGGTAATATTCTTTTGCGAAAGGCCTGAAATAATGTATACATCGGCTTTTTCCTTAAAAGCTTTTGAAATTTCTTTTTGTTCTTTAAATTCTATGTTGAAAAATATCAATTGTTCTTTTGTTTCTCCGGTGTAATCAACCAACACAATTTTCTTTCCGGCTAATTTTTTATTTGTTACCCAGTCTTTTTTAGCTATTAATAAATCATATTCGTTTTGAGCAATTATTTCACCATGAAGTACCAGGAATAATCTAATTTTTCCATCTAATCTTTCGCCGTCAAAATTATCAGGAAGGATAATATCAGGATTTTCCCAATGGCGATTATAATGATTGACAGCAGGTATCTGATAAGTTCCAGATGATATCACCCGGTTGTCTTTGTAGGTGATTTCCCATTTTAGAAGGGTAGGTTCAAGTGTTTGCCCATTTACCTTGTCGTTTACTACACAAAACCTGGTGGGGAGCTTTTTGCCTGCGTAAAAGTGACGGCCCCAAAGTTCGGCACTTACCAAAACCGGGTTAAGCGAGTTTTTCATTCTGTAGTAGGTTGGATATGGCCTTACGCGTTGCGCATCGTAGACATTCTGAAACCATGTAATGCTTGAAAAATTATGCATCCCAGCCATTTTCTCATGCGTTCTTCTTACTGCTTCAACCGTCAGTTAGCACTCCGTTCGTTCAGTTTGCAACAGTTGACCATAACCCGTCACTAGGGTTATTCGCTGTAGGATTCCATACCGTTGTTTGTGCAAATGTAGCAGCGCTAAACAACATGATAATTCCAAAGAGTAAATTACTTTTCATAATTCCTTTTAATTAGTTAAAATTTGAGCTAGTCTATTTTGCATTTTAATTCTGCATCTAATGTATTGTTGAACAATTAATAAGCGATTAAAATCACATTAATGATTTATTAATAACCAACTAATTTTTAAAAATATTTCTATGTTATTGACTTCTTTCACGTTATTATTATTAGATTATCAGATTAATTAGAAAACTCTTTTTCACCCACCGATGGTGGTGCAGCTGTTTCGTCTGCACCCCACTCCCTGTTTGCTTTAGGTCCCATATTTAGCACCAGTTCTCCACTTTCCTTAATTTCACTGTGTTCAAACCAGGGCTTGTTCCACTCTTTTCCATTCAATGTAGCCGATTGGATGTATTTATTCTTTTCTGATACATTTATTGCTTTTATGGTAAAGTTTTTCCCGTCTCCTAAATCAATAATCGATTTACTAAACACTGGGCTACCAATGTTATATGATGCTGAACCCGGAGTTACTGGATAAAATCCCATTTTACTAAACGCAACAAAAGCTGACATTCCACCTCCGTCTTCGTCACCGGGCACTCCCATCAAATCATTACGGAACCATTCTTTTATCAATTTACGAATCCGTTTTTGTGTTTTCCAGGGTTGGCCAGCATAATTGTACAAATAAGGGATATGCAACGAAGGTTCATTGGCCATTGAGAACTGCCCCACATTGCCTGTTTGGTCTGGTAACTGTGCATAAAATGCATACTTACTTCTACCCAGCTCCTCATTAAAGGTGGCGTCCAGGTTTGAAACAAAGTTTGTATCACCTCCCATTAAATTAATAAGATCGGCTACATTGTGCGGCACATCCCAACGATATGTCCACCCATTATTCTCTCCATAATATTTTCTGGCTCCCATTCCACCTGAAAACTTATAATCAAACGGTTCAATAAAATTTCCTGCTGAATCTTTCGGGTGAAAAAATCCGGTTTCTTTATTATAAAGTGTTCTGTAATTAAACGATCGGTTTAGGAAATATTCATGATCATCTTCTTTGCCAATAATTTTAGCAATTTGGGAAAGACACCATTCATCATAAACTGTTCCCAGAGTTACTGCTACTGGCTGCCGGCTTTCAAAGTGGTGTACTTCAGGTACAGTTTCCTTTTCCCCATCATAAAGTGCCGGAAAATACCCTTCTTTTTTGTAAAATTCATCCAATTTACCTGCTTTTTTACCAGACCAAGGTGCCAGAGTCTTTTCAGTGATAGCAACTTTACATGCCTTATAAGCTTTTTCCAAATCAAAATCAGTTAATCCCTTGGTATAGGCATCTAAAACAGTTGCTACTCCATGGTTTGAGTTCATTCGCCGGCTATCACCCATAATTTCAGGGAAGGTTGGCATCCAAAATTCATCCATTTGTTCGGCCATGCGAATAAATGAATTAATTATGTCCTGCTCCATTTCTTTTTCGGTTAAGCATCGTAAAGGATGCGTTGCCCTATAGGTATCCCAAATCCAATCATCGGTATAAAAGGGCTTTCCATTATCATTATGAATTTGGCCGTCAAAAGCGCTATAATACCTGCCATCTTCCGAGATACAAACCGGACGTTCATAGGTGCGATAAATAGAGGTGTAAAAAACAATCTTATCATTATCAGTGCCACCCTCAACCTTTGTTTTGCTTAAAACCTTGTTCCAAGTATTTCTTCCTTTTTCAACAACAATATCTTTATCGAACCCCTTTATTTCACGGTATAAATTTGCTTTAGCTTGCTGTTCACTAATAAATGATATGCCATAGCGAACCTTTACCTTTTTAATGTCTTTTTGAAACTGCAATGCAATACACTTATTCGTACCATTTGCCTCTTTTTCAGTTGACAACTGTCCATTTTTAAGAATGCCTGCATTTTGAATGTCCTGATCTGTTTCCAGGTATAAATAAACATTGGTGGTATTTTTGTTTACTTCATTTGATACCTCCTGAAAGCCTGTTACAGCATTGTCTTTGTATTTTATCTGCCCATGCTTGTTGTTAATTAAAAGGTACTTATCCTCATCATCAGCAAAATCAATATAATAGATCCCTGATTGTGAAGAAACGCCATATGAGACACCCATTTTTTCTTCATCTAAATAAACATCCCATGAATAGGGGGTTAGCTGTTCTTGATCATAGCTATAACTATAAACTGGCGAAAGCTTCATTTCGTTCCCTGAAATCGGACTTAAATTAAAAGCTGAACTTCCTCTGTGGCTGGTAGTAACTACAGGCAACCCTGCTAATCGGCGGTTGGTGTAATCCTTTCTGCTTGGAATTACCCTGAGCATGCTATTGGGCAAATGTATAGTGGGAAAGGTAGGAACCAAAATATGGCTAATATTTCCTATATACGGATTAACATAATCAACCAGGTTGGTGCATGACTTTTTTTTAGTGTTCTGACAGGATAAAAATCCAAGGGTGAAAAATGAATATATTAAAATTTTTACTATAGTATATTTCATCGTATTTCATTAATTGTTTTTAATATCTCGAATGTACCTTTCATGCATTAACGATTAATTAAAAAGTCATTAATGACCTTTTAAATATCATTAATAATTAATGAAAACACCCTCAACTCACCTCGTATTTATTTGATTTGCTATCTATTACAAGACCGACATTTATTAGGTACTTTCTTGATTTTAAGAATTAGTTTTTGCGCTTTTCCAAGTAAATTGAATAATTTTGTACCTAATTTAAAGCACTCCGATATTAGGTTTTATGCCTATAATCAACTTTAAATGCTCTAAAAACGAGATAAGCAACTGCTGTTATAATACAAGAACGTTCCATTTTTGTAATCCATTTATATCGGAGAAAAACTCATGAAAAAAGGTAAATCAGTACCCCAAAAAATACCCGCAATCAGAAATCCGGATAGCTCATTTGCCTTTTCGGGTAACTTTTGTATGGCAATGCTAAAAATAATGGGGAAATAATTAGCTCCAAAAGTGGGTTCGATTCGATTAAGCGCTTCATCTCAATTGGGCACATACTTCATCTAAATGAGTGATTTGCTAATTTGGAGTTATCCTTTAACCCCAAGCTATATAGCGGTATAATTTAAAAACTTTGCGTATTTAAGATAATAAATGGGGAAAACTATTGTTCAATTAACCTATTAAAACTCACCCCATAATCTTCGGCGTAAAGCAACTTATATTCTTTTATGAAATTATCATAGTTCTTTTTAGCCAAGGTGTGTTTACCGCATTTAATTAATGATTTACACTTTATTTCAAGTGCTTCTTCATTTACTGAATCAAAAAGCAGCACTATATCGGCCATTTGGATAAGAAAAGCTGTATCTAAATCATTTTTATTCTGATTGGCATAATTAATTAACGTATCAATAATATTTTCGGCTACCTCTGCTTTGTATTTATCTAACCATTCATAAGATAAATTTTGCAAAAATTCCCCTTTTTTAGTAAAATGTATAAACTCTAAAATGTCTTCTTTGGTAGGCGATTTTTTTTCAGATATTTTGAGGTAATTGTTATAATCAAATCCAAGGGAATCATCTTCAATGCTCATTACCCAATATCCAGTTGATTTTGAAATATCGATACTTCCCACTTTTTTAAGTAGGTCTTTAAGTCGTGCTATATTCACTGCCCGGTTATTTCTCGCATCTTTGTCAGTTTTATCGTACCATAAAATTTCTTTTAATTTTGCAGAAGATATACCCCTATCGGTATTACCAAAGGATTTAAGATAAATTAAAAGAAACAGCTCTTTTAATAAAGGTGTAAATTTTTTTGTAATATTTTCCCCATTTTTCGTAATTACTTGAAATCCACCAAAGAATGAGATAGAATAATTCTTTTTAGGTATGATGATTTCTTTTTCTGAAGTCTCTGGTTCTTGTGGATTATTGACCTGCTTTCGTTCGTCGCTTTTTTCATGAATAGATGCCCCTTCATTGTTGTTAACGACATTTCCTTCGTGAATTGGTATATCTTTTTGATTCTTACTGTTTCGTTTTCTCCGGTAAAATATAAATATAAGCCCTGCAAAAATCAGTATAAAAAGGGTAATAGCTCCTATGAATAGGTAAACGTTATTATTCGTTCTTGTTATTTCTTCGGCGGGAGGCTGCAAAGCAGGATGAAATGAAATAGAATAGACCTTAATGTTTGTTTTTCCATTATCATTATAAAAAAGGATAAATGCATATAATTTGCGTTGGAGCGGCGAGTAAATTAAGTCGACATAACTCATTATATCGTGAAAATTGAAAGGTATACTCTTATCATCAATCACAATATTCGGATCATCTAATGACCCTTTTATTAATTTTAAATAATTCTCGAATTCATATTTTGAATAAGCCAATGCATAGTAATCAGAATTTTCATGATCAATTATCATTGAATTTGATAAACAAAAACTCTCTATTTTAGAATTATCAATAGTAAATACTTTACTTACCTTCTTACTTTCAGGTATATATTGCACTAAGTCGTAAATATACCCTGGGTTTATTTTTTGATCTCCAGTTAAAGACCCATAACCCCCAAGGATATAAAGGGTATCTTTTGTTTTATTTGCCCCTAAAGCAGAAAGATAATGGGGCATGAATTCCGTTTTTTCTGGTGAATTGACGTTCCAGTTTCCATTATTAAGGTTAACCGTATAAATTAAATTTTTATACGTTAGGTACCCATAGCCGCCCAATGTTATTAAGGTTGTGTCATTGGGGTTAAAAAACTTATTATGGTGCCAGAATGCAGTCAACCTTTCGCTTTCATTAATTACGGCTGAAGGTTGTAAAGTTTTTACACTTATAGATGTAACTATTTTATTGTCAACAGAATATTGTAATATTTGATCCTCGACATAGTTATATTGAAGTTGCATCCCCTGGGCCAGTAATATATCTTTTTTCAATGATTCCGTGTTAATGAACCTATGCTCGGGTAAAAAATAGGTGTATAATGTATTATTTGACAAAAAGAATACTGTGTCAGAATTACCCTTTTGAACAAAAGGGGTGTATGAATCAAACGAAAACTCTTTTTCAAGAACCCAGGTATCATGGCTATCAAAAAGCCAATCTGGATTTTCAACATAGGCATCGTAGTTACCTACTTCGTCTTTTATCCAGTTTCCGGTTTGATTATTGAGTAACCATTCATGTTTTTTTTGTCCGTTAACATTTAACGAAATATTCCTGATTTGCATACTTGGCAAATCGGTGGTTTTAAACTTTCGGCTATGGTTAATTCCAAATAAAAATTTCCAACGATGGTTTGCTTTCAAAGTCTCAGAATTCAACGTATATTGCTCTCCATCAATTATCAATGTTATAATTCCCTGATCTTTATTAAATCCGATAACAATTTTTTTGTAGGGTGCCAAATCCTTAATCTTGAGGGGTACCGACACTACTTTCGATGTTTTTCCAGCGATTAAGCTAATGCTTTTTTTATGCATATCATAAATCAGATCATAATTCAAAGAATCATCAGCAATAACCCTCAGAATATAACCAAAGTAGTCCCTTTTATCCTGCATAAAAGCAAGCTCAAATGTTAGATTAAAGTTACTCTTGATTTTATAAGGTTTATCTGGGTTTAGGTTTAACCCTGTGCGTTGATCAAGCCGCTTTTCATGCGCATAAAATCTTAAACCAAAGCTTTCAGCACATGAAACTTTAACAACTATTAATAATAAAATAATTAAAGATGATATCCTAATCGTCATTTTTACCCCCCTAACAATATAGAATTATTTAAAGATGCATATTTTTTTTTAAACACCCCAAAAGGGCTGAATTTATATTATGCACGGTCATTAGTTAATCAATAAATTTATTAAATTTTAAGATGTCATTAATTGCCCACAATTACTTTTGAGCGTATAAAGCATATAATAAAATCCAATAGGGTAAAATTAGTTATTATTCATCGTTTGTTTTAATTTTAGGCTCATTACTTTTATTAGGCACCGGAACCATCTATGCTTCAAGTAGCAGGAAACCCCTAATGCGCACTGAGCGCCCCATACAAACTATTTTTAATTATGAAGATGAAGAGAACCGGGTTAACTTCTTGCAACCATTTTATGTAAAGCTTAAAGTACCGGAAAGTAAAAATATGGATATTTACGATGATAAACCCAGGTTGGCCATATCACATAGCGAATTGGGTGCCAGCAAAGCCATACAAATCGGTGCATTCGCTTTTGCTTTAAATAAATTAAACAATACATCAACATTTGACAAAATCCGCCAACGTAAATTTCAATACTTTACCGGACATTAACAAAAAAACCTCACAAGTAATCATTATTTGTGAGGCTTATTAAATCAATGAGACTGTATTTTCAGAATCCGTCAGCTGACGGAGAACTGAAATTACTTAGTCGAACTGATCCCGATGCGGAGCAATCGGGAAATCAGGGTCTTATTAACTTCGCTGAGCCTTCGGCATGAGCTCAGTCCAACACTCCGCTTTGCTGCGGTTCCCCGCACCTTGGTGCGATAAAATTTATTGTGTGTTTTGACATACCTCGTCAGCTTGCTATGAGGTAGTTGATTAATTTAAACCCTTATTTTTCAGGCATCTCGTAAGTTACTGGTCTTTCATTATTTAACATCTCAATGGCTTTGCCCGTTAACCAAAGATAATGATCTGAAGGATTTCCGTCGTTATCAATAAAAAAGGAACTATCGCTATTCGGCGGATTATCAGACACTTTAAAAATAGCCGTTCCTTCATCAATCTCATCAAACATCGCTACATAAATCATCTTTGCGCCTGCATCTACCATGGTGACTAATTGATCCCAAAAGAACTGGCCTCCTAAACGTGGAATAGCACCATAGGCTGTATAACGTGCCAATTTGGGTTTATTAAGCGAAAGGTTTCTCCAACTAAATCCTGGATAAGCAATTGGCACATAATCAACGCCATGTGCTTTTGTCCATTTAATATCTTCCTTAATATGATTTTTTATATGATCCATGGGTTTATGGACGAGAGGTGTAAATCGTTGCACCATCCAGGGTAACACAATATCAGCCGATTCAATTAGGGTGTGTAAATAGGGTTCAGGTAAACAATCTTTGTTTAAATCGCGAAAGTATGTTGGAACACCTAACATAACTGAACATCCACCATATTCCGGGTCGTTTTTAAGAAAATCAATCAACTTTTCAACTTTTATGTTCTTTATGTCATAGGACCTATCAGGAAAACCAACCCCCCATATGGTTACCAAAGGTTTTCCATTATGATGAATATATGTTTGTTTTGGACCAAAATCTTTAACCTTTAAATCATCAACCAAATGCTTCCAGTCCTCAATAACCCTGTTACAGTCATCTTTTCCAGGCTGTAATCCTGAAAGGTCGTACATTACCCCAATGGCTCGTTCATATTTTTGTGAGGCCTCAAAGGCATTTTTCAATATTTTATCAGAAATTTCTCTATGTTTACCACCCCGGGTTACCCCATAAAAGCGTTGCATAAAAACACCATCAATTCCGTATTCCTGCATCCACTTAAAGTGTAAATCAGTGGTGCTCTTATCAACCGAACTAAACACCTTGGCTTTTGTACCATCAGGATATTCAAACGATGTTTCATGCGTTTTTTCGTATTCCGACACATCAGGCCAGATATCTATGGTATTGTTTTTGGCATCGAATTTACTGCCACGACCATAATGCCCCCAGCCACGTTCGCTGCCATCGCCAGGTGCTCGAAACCAACCCTGGTAACCACACATAATTAACCCTTTGTAACTGGGATACAATACTTGTGCACCTGTTTTTTGAGGCACCTCATCACTATCCGAAGAATTACTGCATTATATGCCAATAAAAGCAAAAAAGAAAGCCCCAAAGGCTATTCCACTCAATTTTAAGAATCTGTTCATATATATTAAATTTTAAAGTAAAGACCAACATGGGTCTGTATTTTAAAACAAGTATCGGTTCAGCTCCTTAATAAAGGATTAATAATAAATTAAAAACAGGTATTAATCCCTATGGGCAATTAGAATATGTCGAATCAGTAAGGACCTAAACTAATTCTTTACTTTTCAGCGAAAATCAGTACAAAACTTAAGTCGAAATATGGTTTTACTAATATTACCAACGTTCATTTAAATCTTTTAGCATCCATCATTACCACCACCAGATATTATTTTTTGGCATGATTGGATGTAGGGGAATTATTCAATCTCTGTCTGCTTGCTCTTGAGTAACCCTGGTTTCTCTTAGTATATCTGCCAGCGTTTTGCCACCTTTCATACCAAAATTCAGGGTCCTGATTGGGAATGTAATGGTGATACCATGTTTCTCGTATGCTTTTTTACTATTCTTAATACCCTGGCTCAGTGCGCAGAGGTAATCGGTTTCCTTGCTGAAGTCTACCCAGTAAGGTACAACAAAATTAATGGAACTGTTACCAATGCTAAAACAGTAAAATATCCTGAATTGTTTTTCCTATTTTATATCTTTAGCACTTCTTTTAAACCTTGAATTATGAAAATCTTAAATCTGCTGACTTACTTTATCATTTTATGTCATTTTACCCTCAATAGTCAAATACGTGCTCAGGACAACAATTATTTTGCGCCTGGTAACAACAATCCGGTATTGGCCGGTTTTTTTGCTGATCCCTCCATTGTAAAAATGGATGGAAAATATTACATCTATGCCACGACCGTATCCAAACACATGGAACCGATGGTTTGGGTTTCGGACGATTTAAACACCTGGGAGGTAAAACCCCTGCATATTACGGGTGAACATTACTTTTGGGCACCTTCCATGATTAAAAGAGATGATGGCAGATACTATTTATACTACAGCAGCGGTTTTGATTTTAAATGCCATCTGTATATCGGCCAATCACCGTCCGGGCCATTTAAAAAATATGGTTTAGTAGAAGAAGGTTTTGATCTTGAGATGTTCAAGGATCCCATAACAAAGAAAATATACGGCACCTCATCAGATCCTCATTCAAGGCCAAGGCTGGTTGAGTTTGAAAGCAATCCGGATAACACCGGATATATGACCGAAGTCCTCCGGGAAGCCTCAATCGAAGGCCTTTTTGTTGATTTCCGCCAGGCTCTCTTCCCTCGGTGCAAGTGGAATATAGGTC
>CAZVTW010000109.1:0-14018 GCA_964629805.1 uncultured Bacteroidales bacterium
ATTCTCAATAGCAATGTACAGTTCAGTGTTGCAGTAGATTTTCGTTTTAGAATTTCAGGTTATAATTAAACACATTTCAGAACAGGGTTGTCAATACTTATGCCACTTTCAGGGGGTCTTTTACTTTTTGCTTTGTAAGAGCAATCTCAAGGCAATCCATAATTGTATCGATATAATGAAAGTTTAATCCTTTGAGAAAATTTTCATTAATTTTTATGACATCATTGATATTATCTTTCGGCAGAATTATTTCTCTGATATTACCTCTTTTAGCAGCGAGTATTTTTTCTTTAATCCCTCCAACAGGCAAAACTTTTCCACGTAATGTTATTTCGCCTGTCATGGCAATACTTTTCCTCACTTTTCTTTGTGTAAAGGCAGAAGCAAGGGCAGTGACCATTGTAATTCCGGCAGAGGGTCCATCCTTTGGTATAGCGCCTTCAGGTATATGCAGATGAACATTCCATGAATCAAAAGCGTCTTCTTTTACCATTAAATCTTTTGCATGTGATTTCAGATATTCAAGAGCCAGTACTGCGGACTCTTTCATCACATTTCCAAGATTACCTGTAAGGGTGAGTTTATCACCCTTCCCTTTACTGAGGCTGGTTTCAATAAATAAAATATCGCCGCCAACAGCAGTCCAGGCTAATCCCGTAACAACACCTGCAAATTCATTCCCCTGGTATTTGTCTTTAAAATACTTTTGCGGACCAAGAATTTTATATAGTTCCTCCAAAGAAAGAGCTATATCATACTCTTCGCCAAATCCAATTTTTTTAGCAATATGTCTGATAATTTTGGCCAGCCGTTTCTCTAATTCTCTGACTCCGGATTCCCGTGTATAATTGACAATAATTTCCTCGAGTACTTTTTTATGAAAGGTAAGTTGATCTTTTTTAACACCATGCAATTTGAGCTGTTTTGGAATTAAATGGCGTTTTGCAATTTCTATCTTTTCCTCAACACTGTAACCACTTACATTTATAAGTTCCATCCGGTCAAGTAAAGCCGGTTTGATTGTTGACAGCGAATTGGCTGTGGCAATAAACATCACATGAGAAAGGTCGTACTCCATCTCAAGATAATTATCATAAAAAGCATTATTCTGCTCAGGGTCTAGTACTTCAAGCAAAGCAAAAGAAGGGTCCCCTCTGAAATCATTTCCTACTTTATCTATTTCATCAAGAACAAAAACAGGATTGGAGGAATTGGCCTTTTTAATATTTTGAATTATTCTTCCTGGTAATGCACCAATGTATGTTTTTCTGTGTCCCCGAATTTCAGCCTCGTCATGGAGCCCACCGAGCGACATTCTTGCATATTTTCGTTTCAGCGCACGGGCAATTGATTTTCCCAGTGAGGTCTTTCCAACACCCGGAGGTCCGTGAAGGCAAATAATGGGAGATTTCAAATCCCCTTTAAGTTTAAGTACGGCAAGATGTTCCAAAATCCTTTCTTTCACTTCATCAAGACCGTAATGGTCCTCCTCCAGGATTTTTTTTGCACGTTTCAAGTCAAAACTATCCTTTGTATATTCATTCCAGGGGAGTTCAATTAACAGTTCCAGGTAATTCAGCTGGTTACTATAATCCGGAGAGGCCGGGTTTATCCTGGCAAGCTTTTCAATCTCCGTGTTAAATGTTTTTTCAACCTGTTTATTCCACTTCTTCTTTTTAGCTCTTACTTTAAGTTCTTCTATCTCATGGTCTACAGGATTTTTGCCCAACTCATTTTGTATGGTCTTCATTTGTTGATTGAGCAAATATTCTCTTTGCTGTTTATCGAGCTCTGATTTTACTTTGGTTTGTATATCATTTCTGAGCTGTAATTTTTGGACTTCGCGGGACAAAAATTCCAGGAGAATGTTTGCCCGTTGTTTCAGATCATCTTTTTCAAGTAGTAACTGCTTTTCTTTAATGTCTATTTCCGTATTTGAACAAATATAATTAATAAGAAAAGAAGTTTTTTCAATATTTTTAATAGCAAAAGCAGCTTCCGGGGGAACCTGGGGTGAGAGCTGTATAATCTTTATCGCTAAATCTTTTAATGAGGCAATTATTGCTTCAAATTCGCTATCAATCTCCGGCTCAACCTCATGTATACCTTTAGCTTTTGCAATAAGATAGGGGTCTTCCGTAATGCTTTCAATAATTCTAATACGTTTTTTCCCCTGGATAATGATAGTTGTTGAATTATCAGGCATTTCCAGGATTTTAATAATTTGCCCCAATGTCCCAATCAGATTTAGGTCATTAAAGGCAGGGTCTTCAATGCTACTTTCCTTTTGGGATACTGTTCCTATGAGTTTATCCTTTTTGTAAGCTTCTCGTATAAGCTGAAGGGATTTATCCCTGCCAACAGCAATGGGAATGACCACACCCGGGAAAAGGACAGTATTTCTCAGCGCCAGGATAGGCAACTGGTCAGGTACTTTGGACTTCGCAGTGTCTTCTTCGTTACTCTCAGCTATAATAGGAATAAAATCAGATTCTGTATCAACACCAAAATTCATAATATGTGTTTCCTCTCTTATATTTATAAATATGTCGAAGCTAAAGTCTGAAATAATATTTGCTATCAGCAATTTCTTCATTCGAAATTATGATATTTTATGTGGCCAGCCGGCAGATAATCATTAAAATATCACAATTTTCTGATTTGCAAATATCGTATTTTCAGAGATGTCCTCGCTCATTTGGTTTAATCCTCACTGTTCTAATGTAATTTACAATTAGCAATTTGTCTCTGTATTGAGAACCAGTTACGGTTTTGTCTCAAATTAAACGGAAAAATACAAAAAAAGCTCCTTTTGAAGGAGCTTCCTGAATGTATTTTGCCGTTTTCTTCTTTATTTGCTTTGTTTTGAAGATTCTTTATTCTTGTTCTCAGCAGACTTCTGCTCTTTTTCAAAATGCTTTTTATATCTGTTTTTGAATTTATCAATACGCCCTGCTGAGTCAACAAGTTTCATCTTACCTGTATAAAACGGATGGGACCTGTCTGATATCTCAAGTTTGACGAGAGGATATTTTTTCCCATCAATTTCAATTGTTTCTTTTGTTTTAACAGTTGATTTAGTAATAAAAGTATAATCATTTGAAATATCCTTAAAAGCCACTAAATCATAATCTTTTGGATGAATTCCTTTTTTCATTTCTTACAAGTATTTATAATTTTCCAAACGGTTTGCAAAATTACACATTGCAAATGAAATATCAAAATTTAAATGCATTTTAAAATAAAACAAACATGAAAAATCAGTCACTGCGGGCAAATATTGCAAGAAGACGCAAGATTTCGAGATATAGCCAAATCAAAGTAACCATAAGCCCAAAAGCGGAATACCACTCCATGAATTTTGGCGCTCCTTGTTGGGAAAATTTTTCAATTTGTTCAAAATCAAGTATAAAGCTAAGCGCAGCGATAGCAACAATAAAGAGTTGTATGCCTATTCCAATAAAACCATAATTAAACAGATGTATATTTATCCCAAACAAACCAAGTATAATCGAAATGATATAAAAGAAAAAGATACCACCAATAGAAGTTATAATAAAAGCCTTAAATTTTCTTGTCGGTTTTATGAGTTGCGATTTGTAGGCAAATAACATGAAAAAGAATAATGCAAATGTCAAACCAACAGCATTCGTAACAATTCCGGGGTAAGAAGCTTCGAACCATGCTGAAACGCCACCGAGAAATAATCCTTCAAAAAGAGCATATAAAGGAGCTGTTATTGTGGCATTTTTTGGATTTCCAAATATTGTGATTAATGCTGTTATTAATCCACCGATAGCTCCTCCGCCTACATACAGCGACACATTTGGAGACCCTTTAGCGACCATTCCCCAGGTAAGGACTGAGGACAGGACAACAATAAGAAGCATAATTGCAGTTTTGTTTGTTGTCCCATTTATACTCATTGTCTCTTCTGCTGTAACACCAGCAGAGGCTTTGTCAAATAACTTTTGGCTTAAGGTCGGATTTGAAGATTTTCTTAAATTCATATTCAGTAAAAATTTGTGATTGCATTTACAAAAATCGAAAAAAAAACAGCAATAACAAAAATGAATTGCTATTCTGTAAAATTTATTTTTGTATTTGGTAAAAGTCTTCTTATTCTGGCTTTCTCAGAATCACTTATGGGATTTTTGCCAAGGTCAAGTTCCTCGAGTGATTGCATCTTACTGATTTCCGCAGGTAACCAGGTTATTTGATTATTCCAGAGATCAAGTTTTAGCAGACTTTCCATATTACCAATTTCTTTTGGCAAATTAATAATTTGGTTATCAGAAAGGTCTAATCGGAACAGGAAAGTCAGTTGTCCTATTTCAGGAGGCAAGGTTCGTAATTGATTATTAGAGAGATTAATTTCAATGAGCATTTCAAGATTACTTACCTCGGGGGGAATGGAAGTCAGGTTGTTCCATTTCAGTTCCAGAAGCTCGAGACTTATTAATTGCCCAATCTCAGGAGGAAGAGAGGATATTTCATTACTCCACAGTTGTAATTTTTGCAAGTTTAATAATTTACCAATTTCAGGAGGTAGCATCTGTAATTTATTATTTGCCACTTTGAGCTGGGTGAGATTACGCAATTCACCAATTTCCGGGGGTAGAACGGTAAGGGAATTATACCATAAACTCAACTTTGTCAGTTTGTTTAGCTCCACAATTGTTGGTGGAAGAGTGGTAATTTTGTTCCTGTCCAGGATGAGTACCTGCAAATTACGGATACGGGCAGCATCATCAGGAAACTTTGTGAAATTATTATCTGAAAAATCAATGGTTCTTAGATATGGTAATTGAAATAATACCGGCGGAATGTAATCAAAATTATTAAGTCTGAGATCGATAATCTGTAGCTTTTTGCAATTTGCAAGTTCAAGTGGCAGAGAAGAGAGATTATTGCTTGTCAGGTTGAGCTTTTGTAAATTCCGAAGTTTACCAATCTCAGGTGGTATACTCGTATGTTGGCTGCCTTCCAGATTCAGTTTATAAACATAATTAATATTATCAAGCGCTTCTTCAAGAGATGAGTATTCCTCTTCCAGTTCAAGTTCGTCGTTAGACAGTAATTGACTGAATAAGGGTTTTTGATTAAATGTAATAAAAAGAAAAATGATATATATAACAATCGCTATTCTCATCTGTAAATTTACTTTGCCCTCAAAATAAGCAATTATGAAATACGAAAATAGTATCTTTTATAACAAAAAGAAAATAATGTGCCAAACAGCTTATAGAATAAAATGTAAAATACTACTTTTAACGGACAATATTTATATAAGTTATACAATTAATACAATATTATAAGTCCACGCCGGAAACTCTTCTTGTTTCCTATGGTCTCTCATTATTTATGTCTGCTCCGGGCGTGATGAGTCATCATCTCTGTTGAGCAGTGATTCCAATTTAAACATATATCCCGAAGACATTATTCAGATTTTCTTGCAAATAACATACCTTAACATGAAATAAATAAAAACACTGAAGTTTTTTTCTTAATATTTTTATTAGAACAAAATATGTTTTAAATTTGTGCCCGTTTTTAACAAATGCCTTTTCCTGATAAAAGCAAAATGGTGGATGTAGCTCAGCAGGTTAGAGCGCTGGATTGTGGTTCCAGAGGTCGTGGGTTCGAGTCCCATCTTCCACCCACCAAAAAAGCCCGGTTTTATACCGGGCTTTTTTATTTGTACCTTGGTTGTACAGATGTTAATATGAGTCCACTCCGAAAAAAACGCTATAATGCTTACGGAAAATAATTTGATAAACGATGAAGAACAGAAACTTGCTTCCCTGGCAGTTCATCTGTCGCCAAACTCTGCTTTATTAAGTCCCACTGCAGTCGGGACACGCCTCATTTGTACACAGTATAAATCCCGGTTAATCTCGACTGAATCGAGACTCAAAGCCCCAGAAATTAATGCATGAGGCAGGTTTTAATCTCGACCCGGTCGAGACGAAATGTTTACTTTTAGGAGTTGGATTTTCGATTTATCCTGAAAAATATTTTTTATCGAAAATAAAAGACCAAACCACCGCCAAAAATATTATAAGCATGATCTGATAAGGCGAAGTCAGCTTCAAGCAAAAAAGCCATGCTTGTCAGTTTATATTCAAAACCTACCGGCAGCCAGAGTAAAGAATGCATTTCACGTTCGTCATCCTTTACTTCAACAAAATCCAGGTCCAAGTCCAGACCACCAAAAATATCAAAGTCTCTGCTCAAAGGAAATGTGATGTTCAATGTACCATCCAATCCGGGATTAAAACCATCACGATAATTTTCTTTCATGTGAGCGCCAGCTGTCAAAGATAAATACGGACTTGATTCATGAAGATTGAATTCCAAATCAGCGCCAAAATAATTCAACTCATCCAGCCAGCCATATCTGAGCCGGATATCAGCGCCCCATTCAAAACCATATCCAAAAGCGAAATAAGAACCAAATTTATAAGTATCATTCCCTGTCTCAAAAAAAATGGGATTGACATCAATAGCAATAACACCTTTTTTCAGTGTCTGTCCAGTATTAAAAACCTGTGCGTGTAAATAATTTAATGCTAAAACCAAAACGACTGTAACAATAATCTTTTTCATAAACATATATTTTTAATGATTCATTATATGCATCAAATGTACAAACAAGAAATAGATATTCTATATAGAATGCTCATAAATATCTATTACAATGAATATTTTAACACTAAGTTAATATATCAGGCTGATGAATAAACTACATTTGTGTTGATATTTCATTAGGGTTAAAATTGCTTTCAGCTTCAAAGAATTACTATGTTTGGTTCAATCAAGAGAAGGGATCTTTTTCAAACCATCAAATCGAGGTTTTTTATCCTCTTCTCAATACTCTTTTTTATAACCTGCTTTACAGTAGTTGCCTATTTTTTCTATCGTAACAAAATAGAGAAAATGGATGAATTGAGTAGTCAGTTAGAGAAAATAAATGACAGGATAAAAGAAAGTGGTATTATTGAAAAAGAATTTTTATTATACGAGACTGTCAATCCTGATTTTTATGAAACAGGCAAGAGTCAGTTTATTGATAAACATAAAGAACTTGCAGGTGAGGTTGAATCAAGCATTCATTCTCTGTCAAAATCTGAAAGAATAAACGAAACACACATTGTGGAAGGATTGGGCAGAATATTACGACTACAAATAATGCATAAACAACTCTTCGATTCACTTGTAGGATACATTAAGCTCAGAGGATGGAAAGATTACGGGCTAGTAGGGAAAATGCGTTCTTACATCCATGTTGTCGAAAAATCTGATTTTCCTTACAGTCAGGCAAAAATGCTTATGATAAGAAGACATGAAAAAGATTTTCTTCTTCGAAAACAATCCCAGTATATCACGAAAAATATTGATGCTGTTAATTTACTCAATCAGCAAATTAAAAATACCCCGGGTTCAGCCCCAGAGGAACAAAAAGAATTAATTTCATTATTGAATAAATATAAAAAATGCTTTTTGGAACTTGTGGAAGCAGAATATGCCATAGGTGTAAAAAAAGGCTCTGGTATCAGAGCAGCGCTTGACGGAGTAAGCAGTGAAACAGAGGAAGCTCTGAAGTCTGTCAATCAAGGAATTAACTCTATTATTGAAGGCACAACCCTACAGGCAAATGTATTTTTCATGATAATTCTGTTAACCGGTTCAATTCTGAATATTTTCACAATTTATTTCGTAACAAAAGGATTTACCATCCCTGTTTCCCATCTTTCTGATGCAATACACAATGTTATAAAAAACAACTTTTCAAAATCAGAAAAAATACCGGCAATCAATTCAAAGAATGAAATTGGCAGGCTTTCTCAGGATTTTAAATATATGTTGGAAAAATTTCATGAACGGACAGATGAGGTATTAGCCCAAAAAGAGCAAATCTCTGCTCAGACAAACAAACTTATATCTGCTAATAAAGAACTTAGCAACCAAAAAGAGGAATTACAATCAGCGCTTGATGAACTCAAAAGAACGCAGTCTAAACTTATTGAGAGTGAAAAAATGGCCAGTCTGGGTTTACTGACAGCAGGAGTGGCTCATGAAATAAACAATCCTGTTAATTTCATTCATGGCGCACTTGAATCCTTAAAAATGGATTTTGAAGAATTACTTCAGCTTTTGGAAGCATATGAAAATATTCATGAAATAAATATAAAGGAAAAACTTAGCCAAATCGCCGTCCTTAAAAAAGAGATTGCTTACGACCTGCTCATTCAGGAGATAAGAGATATGCTTACAAGCATGGAAAATGGTGCAGAGAGGGCAAAGACAATTGTAAGAAGCCTGCGCACTTTCTCCAGGCTTGATGAAGATGAGTTAAATCTGACTGATATTCATGAAAACCTCGACTCAACGTTGGCAATATTAAAGAATACTTATAAAAACAGAATAACCATAAAAAAAGAATATGGTCAAATACCAAAAGTGGAATGTTATACAGCAAAACTGAACCAGGTATTTATGAATATTCTCAATAATGCCATACAATCAATAGAAAGTCAGGGAGAAATAATAATTCAGACATTTATTCAACTCGAAGATAAAACAGTACATATCAAAATATCCGATAACGGCTATGGGATGACAGAGGAAGTTCAAAAGCACATTTTTGAACCTTTTTTCACAACAAAAAAGACGGGAAAAGGAACAGGACTGGGATTATCTATTGTTCATGGCATCATTAATAAGCACAATGGTCATATCAGGGTAAAAAGCGCCCCGGGAAAGGGTACATCCTTTGAGATTAGCATTCCTGTGTATCATGAAGTAAAACAATCTTTAAAAATAAATGAACAAATACCTGCGATATATGACAAAGAATAAAATATTATACGTCGATGACGAAGAAGACAATTTATCAGTGTTCAATGCTACTTTCAGGCGTTATTATGAGATTTTAACAGCTACCTCAGGAGAAGAAGGGCTAAAAATTGCTACTGACAATGATATTTCTGTTGTCATCACTGATCAACGTATGCCGGAATTAACAGGTGTGGATTTTTTAATCGAACTTGGGAAAATAAACCCGGAACCAATTAAGATGTTGCTAACCGGATACAGTGATATTAATGCGGTCATTGATGCAATAAACAGAGGCAATATATACAGATATATCACAAAACCCTGGGATAAAATAGACATGAAGCTTAACATTGACAATGCGATTGAAACATATCTGCTGAAAAAGGAAAACAGGAAGCTCATTAAAAACCTTCAGAAGATAAATCAGTCACTTGAGTCACAGGTTGAAGAAAGAACAGCTAAAATAACCGAACAAAAAGAAAAAATACAGTTACAGGCAGAAACACTTAAAAAAACAAATAAAGAAATCACCGAGAAAAATAAAAAACTAATAGATCTCAACAAAGAAAAAAATCACCTGATGCGTATTGTTGCACATGATCTTAAAGCGCCACTGGTAAATATTCACAGTATTTTGCATGTTTTGGAAAATAGTACCCGCCTTCCTGCTTCACAAAAAAAATACATTGACCTTATCTATAAAGTTGTGGACGAAGGGAATCAACTCATACAGGATTTACTCGATATCAGCGCTCTTGAAGAATATCAGACAAAAATGTATCCTGCGAAATTTGATCTGATTGAATTCACGCAGGAAATAATTGAAAAACATGCTGAGGATGCCAAAAGGAAAAGCATCAATATACATTTTCAAAAGGAACCGGATAACAAGGTCATTACGTCCGACAAATCATTCATTACACGTATTCTGGATAATTTGATATCTAATGCGATAAAATTTTCGCACACTTTTAAAAATATTACTATAAGCATAAACGGGCAAAACGATCGGATACGCATTTCTGTAAAAGATGAAGGACAGGGATTTACAGAAGAAGACATGAATTATATCTATCAAAAATTTCAAAAATTAAGCGCCCGGCCCACAGGAGGAGAGCATTCCTCAGGTTTGGGGCTGTCAATTGTTAAACATCTTGTCGACCGGCTGGGCGGGCAAATTAATCTCATTACAGAACAAAATGTCGGAAGCGAATTTATTATAACACTCCCATTGGTATTCCAGGAAACGTATGAGCATAAAACCTAAACTTCTGGAATGAAATTCCTGATATTCAGAGACTAATTTTGGGTGGTAAGAATAAATGCCATTAGAAAGATATGTTTTAAGCGTCTAAGCAAAAATTATTTTCAATTTAGAAATTCAGGTAATAATGAGCGCCTGCCCATAAAGTCAAAAAGACCACTTTGCGGACAGACACTAATTAGTTGTATGCCCCTGTAACGAGGTAATTACGGACATAATCACCGATTCCTTCTTCTAACAGGCAAAACTCATTCTGAAATCCTGTTGCTCTTAATTTCTCAATCCTTGCCTCTGTAAAATACTGATATTTATCGCGTATATCCATTGGTGTATCGATAAATTCGATTTCAGGTTTCAGCCCCAGGGCCAGAAAAGTAGATTTCGCCAGATCATAGAATGTCCTGGCTTTGCCTGTGCCAACATTGTAAAGACCTGAATTCTTTCTGTAATTCATTAGAAAAAAAACAATCTCTGCAACATCTTTCACGTAAATGAAATCTCGCAATTGTTCACCATCTTTGTAATCAGGTCGATGGCTCCTGAATAATTTCATTTTTGATGTTTCCTGAATCTGTTTAAAAGTGTGCAAAATAACAGAGGCCATACGTCCTTTATGATATTCATTAGGCCCATAAACATTAAAAAATTTGAGCCCGGCCCAGAAAAAAGGCTGTTTTTCCTGCTTAAGCGCCCATTTGTCAAGGTCATTTTTTGATTTTCCGTAAAGATTTAATGGTTCAAGTGATTCAACTATTTCATGGTCATCAATGTAACCAAGACTACCATCTCCGTAGGTTGCAGCAGATGAAGCGTAAATCAAAGGTATTCCATAATCAGAACATACATCCCATATTTTTTTTGTGTATCCATAATTGAGCTTGTCAAAGACTTTAACGTCTTGTTCTGTTGTGTCAGATCTGGCGCCCATGTGCACAATGAATTGAATAAACCGCTGATTTTTTTCTGCCCATTCAAAAAAATCTTCCCTGTCAATTTTATCAGTATATGTTTTACCCTCAAAATTTTTATTCTTAAGAGGATTATCGAATTTATCAACCAGAATAATATCCTTAAAACCTTCCATATTTAACTTTGTCAAAATATTACTCCCGATAAATCCGGCTGCTCCAGTTATTACAATCATAATGTTCTGTTTTCTGTACGAAAAATGTTTGTTGCCAAAAGTATACATTTATTTTTTGCTTCAAAAGTCAAAATATTGGTAATTCCTGTATTTTTGAAAGAAATGGGTACATATCTGTTGTGAGGCAGTATTATTTTAAATTTACTGCAATATTCAAAATCTTGTATGGTTTGCCCTCACTGTCAAAAATAGGAGCAAATGTTTGCATTAGGCTAATAATTGTGCCATCAGTTAATTTAATCTTTTCATTATCAATACGTATTGTAATACCGGAAGAAAGGTCCTTCCAGAAGGCAGAATATTTTTCTGAGGGATTGATTTTTTCCCCTAAAGATGTATGGTGTGAGCCAAGTGCATCCTTTTCATGTATCCTCAGCAGTTCCAGATAAGCAGTATTTATCCTGGACACGAAACCGTTCATATCCAGTTCAGCTGTCAGAAATGATGAATTGATAGCATTGAGTACCCCAGTCATTTCAGCTTCCCGTTGTTTGGCTCCTTCCTGTATAATTTTCATTTCCTCAAGGTTTTGTCTCATTTCTTCTTCCTGAACTGAGAGTTCCTCTGCCTGTTGCTGAGATTGCTCTAGTAATTCAGCAGTACGTGCGTTAATTTTTACTGTAGAAAGGGTTAATGCAATACTTTCTGCCGCTTTCTCAACAAATTCGATATGATAATCTTTGAATACATTGAGCGAGGCAATTTCAAGAACACCGTATATTTTATGTTCAATTTTTAATGGTGTAATGAGCAGACTTTTCGGCTTCGTGGTTCCAATTCCGGAAGTGATTTTAACGTATTCTTCCGGAACTTTGGTCAGAAAAATGGTTTGTTTCTCCATGGCGCAGGCGCCAACCAGACCTTCACCAGGTTTTAGTTCGGCCTCAAGATATTTTCGCCGGTCATAGGCAAAAGCAGCAATTAATCTGAGTTTTATGTCATGGGGAGAGGAGTCATCATAAATATAAAGTCCTGACAAAGACGCATCAAGGTGATTTACAAGCTGTTTTATGATTTCAAATGCCAAATCTTCCTCTTTTTCATATGATTTTCTGAGAATAACACTCAATTCTGCTATCCCCTGATTGTTCCAGTTTCTGATACCCGCCAGCTCCTGTTGCCTGGCAAACTCAAATTTTGTTTGTTCCAAATCTTTATTTAGTTCATTAATTGACCGGGCAAGTACCGTATTTCCCTTTTCTGTAGAAACAAATTTTGAAAAATCACCTTTTGTAATGGAAACAACAACAGTATGTATTTCTTTGAGTGATTCGGTGAGGGATTTCAGGACATGATTGAGTTCTGCATATTCTCTTAAATGACCGGGTCTTATTTCAACATCTTCATAATTCCCATATATGATATTGCTAATTGCTTGTTTTAGAGAATATAAAGACTTATTTCGCCATGACTGATAATAGTAAAGCAGGATAAAGACAATCAAAAAGAATAAGAAGTTAATGGCCATAAAACGGTAAAACCAAGTGTAATTTGTCGGAAACACCTCTTCTACAGTAGCGGAAAATCGGATTTGCCATGGTGTTTCAAAAGTATCCCGAAACAAAGGACGGAAAAAATATACTGAATCACCTTTTATTTTGTGATATTTTTCCCCGTTACGGATAATCGATTCCTGCTCGTTCCCATTGTCATATAATTTAGAGAGTTGTTGACCTATGAGTTGCTCATTTTTCCTGCCGGCAAAATAGATACCGCTATTGGAAATAATTGAAATGTTGGCATTATCAATAACAAAGGATTTGTTTCTAAGGAGAGCCTGAAAATAATCAACATGAAAACAAATACCTACTATTCCATAGAAAGTATATTTATACATAATTGGGCTTGTTATGGCAAAAACATATTGATTTCCGTCCTCCGTATTGTAAATATAAGGTTCGATGATTTCAGTTTGATGTGTTTTTTTTGTTTTTTCGTAAAACTGGTTAACATCCGGATTGTTTAAATATTTAAGTGGTCCCAAAACAATCTCATCATCTGAATTACGATAGAAAAAAGGGATGAATCGTCCGGTTTGGTCGTGGCCTTCGAGGTTGACAAATAAATCATCATTTCTATCAAATGCATTTATTTCCCAGGCAGAGAAAACTGCAAAAAAATCTTCATTCCTTCTTAGCACTTCCAGAAGAATACTATTAGCCTGCCCCCGTGTTAAGGTTTCAAGATTATTTTCAATTTTGGTAGTAGACAGACTCAGCGCTGCACTTTGGGAGGACATCACAGCTTTATTCACAATGTTTTCAACATCCTGTTGATATTGCATTAAATCCTTCTCAATGGACAGCAAATCATTATTCCGGCGCTGGTTTTTTATTATCATAAAAGCGCTAACACCTACGATAATAAATAATACCAGTAAGCCAGTCAAAATAAATGAAGTATATTCTCCTTTAGCAGTTTTAAAAAAACCTAATGCCATTTTATAATTGGATATTAAAATATTTATTCGCTAATGTGTATGATGTTTTGTATAATATTAATAAATGACTTAATCTCCTTGTTGGTTTTCAAAACCGGGATGTAAACCTCATCGAATGTAAATTCTTTTCCATTCGGAAGTTTCATGATTTGTTTCATTCTTGTTGTTTTCCCTTTTTTAAGGTTATACCATAAAAGTTGGTAGTCCTTTTTGTCGCCAAGGTAATAAAATTCCCTGTGATTACGATCAATAAGCTGACTCCTGTCCAAACCAATGGTTTCAAGTAACTGATCGCTGATATAAATCATATTCCCGTCAATATCATATTC
>CAZVTW010000110.1:0-14011 GCA_964629805.1 uncultured Bacteroidales bacterium
TTATAGCATTTTATTCGGGCTTGATAAAATATTCAATATCTTTCAGTATTGGATCGATATCCATATATTTTAATAACACAAGTTCTTGATTGTTATCAATTTCTCCATATAAGTAATTATAATCTGTTTTGTGGTGATTATTTTTGTTTTTATAAATTCTGGGGAAGAAACTGACACGGATTAATTGTCCATCAGCGCCTCTTATTGATACCGAAGATATAGGTACAGAGCTTAGAATTGAATCTTTTTGGGAATCGGGTATGTTCATCACGCCACCAATGTATTCAACATAATTTAAATAACTTAGGTATCGCATTAAAGCTTCTTTATTTATTTTTGATTTTTCAATTCTTGTGGAGTCATGTGCAAATAATACATACCCCTCGACTTCTTTCGAACATATTGAGAATGATTTTTCGTTATATTTGTGATTTCTAACGTGAACTGATTTGAGATTATAAATTGAGAAGTTAAAAAGTGTTTTATCCCGCCAGTAATTCGTATTTGTGACAAAATATTTGCCGATTGTACTCTGTATTCCCAAACATTCAGCGATAAAAGGATGGTTGTTTGATTGGCTTTTTATGTATGTAAAAAGACCCTTTTCCTGAGAATCAAGCAGATATAATGTTTTTATTACTCTATCTCCTTCATAAATCTTAACTGAGGTTGATTTTGTTTCGAATTCATCATTTATCTCCTGAATTTTTGATTTTGGAACAGGAGATTTGATGTCAATATGATGAAGGATGTACATTAAAGATTTTACCGAACTCATTTCAGGTCGGTATCTGTTATTAATTATCCAATTTGCTTCATTACGAGCCAGTAAAAGACTGTCACCCAGAGGATTTTTTATCAGGATTCTGGTAATTGATGCCGTATCTTTAACAGAAAAGTCAACTGATGCTGAGCGTGATGAAAATGAAGTTTCTCTTGTCAGGAATAAATACGCCGCAATAGACAGTAATAATCCGGCGACAATTATCCACTTACTATATCCTTTCATAATTTATTTTTGTTGAATGAATGAGTCCACTCCGAGATGTCCATTTGTTGCCAAACTCTTCGTTATTTGAAATTTTTGAGTCCTCATCCGCCAGCTGGCGGACTCCGGCTCAAAAATTTTAAATGTCCCCGACATTTTCATTTACGAGGGCAGGCTTGATTCTGACAAAAATTACTTATAGGTGTGGACTCGTGAATATATAAAGAAAAAAATTAGATGTTTATTGTGTTTTTTAATATTTTTTTGCAGAGGAATATCTAATATTTTTCTTTTTTCGTGTCATATGAAACTGGCATATTAAGATACCTTGAGAGATATTTGGTGCCGACATAAAAAGGTATCGTATCTATAAGAGCAGCAGATAATTTAAAGACATATGTTGATAAGATAAATACAAGAAGTTGATACATAATGCTTTCTTCATCATTGAGAGGAAGTGCCCTGGCATAATAATGTGTGATAAGAATAACAGCTGATGAATCGACAAGCTGGCTGGTGAGTGTTGAAAAATTATTTCTAATCCATAGATGTTTACCGTTTGTCAGTTTTTTTAACCAGTGAAATACATGTACATCAACAAATTGTGCTGTCAGATATGCCACCATAGACGCTGTAACAGCGCCTCTTGTCAGTTGTCTTACCCTAAAAAATGCCCAATCGCTGTATGAATATGTATCCATGGTTGGTAGTGGTGGCAGATCGTTGTATCCGTTGGCTGCATCTGTGACAAGATGGTCTGTTGGGGGGAGAATACCACCCAGCCAAAGAACAAAAATAACCCAGATGTTGAGTAAAAGACCAATCCAGACAACCATGTTGGCGCGCGATTTGCCAAACAATTCACTGATGAAGTCCGTGCATAGAAAGGTGATAGGATAAGCAAGTACACCAATGGCGAACATGAATGGTACATGAACACCAAATATGTCGAAGGATAAATCGATAAATCGCGATATACCAAGTATATTAAGCATGGACAGGGAACCTAAAAAGATTCCGGCGAATATCATAAATACTACTTCCCGACGTCGCTGATATTTCTTGTCTTCGTTTTCAGTTGGTATATCCGGACCAAACATAAATACAATTATTAATTTTGATATTTAGAGGCTGAATGTAAAACTCAGTCTCTGCTGTACTCATTTCGACTCAGTTGAGGCGAAAACACTGATTCATAAAATTTCTTTCAAATAATTTTTGATCATACAAAATCCGTACCCATTATCTTAATTTTAATATATCCGAATTCAATTCTATTGAATAGGAAATGACAATGAATGTAAATAACAGATCGAAATTAATCAAAATTATTGTATTAACAACAAAAAAATCAATATGTTTATCATTAAAAGTAATTGAAATAGTATTCTCTTTTTATTTATTTGGTGATGCAAATCTCCTTCAAATTCATTTTAGTGAACTTTTATTTCAGTTTTTTCGTTAAATTTAATAATATTGAATGAAAAAATTTTCGTTGAATTATAAATTTATAGCAATGAGAATATTTAGCCTCATATTGACAATATTTTTCTTTTTTATCATACTGAATCTGTTTTCACAGGAAACTGATGTTTATGAATATTATAAGAAGTCCAATCCTTCATCTGTCAGTCCGTTTAAAAACACTCCCGTGAAAAAGAACAAATTTGATATTGATTTTACAATTGGAAGTAGTTTTACTTATTTTGGAAATAATTCAAATGGATTTACCAGTTACTTCATGCCGGAAATTCGCTATAGTGTTAATCCAAAACTTTCTTTCAATGCAGGTTTTATTGTTGGTAACAACTCTTTTCGTAACGTTTATGTTCCTACTTCTGAGTCTTTTGCCAAATCAGACCTGCGATTCACAAGTATGTATCTTTTTACAGAGGCAGAATATAAAATGAATGAAAAGCTTAAGATATCCGGTATGATACTCTACAACATGAATCAGAACAATGCATTTTTTCCTGAGTATGATCAACCCTTTAACCGCCTTGAATACTCATTCCGGGGTGAGTATAAGCTAACAGATTATCTTCATTTTGGTTTTGAAATCAGCAAACGAAATTATTCGCGCTACCGGAATTCTTCTTTCTTCGGGCCGTATAACAGCTCGCCATATGATGGAAGCGGGTATCCTTACATGTGGTAAATAGTGCCTCTGATATACCTTAAAAATCCTTCAAGACAATCATTTACATTTTTAAGTGTGTGGGAGGAAACTATAGTAGAGAGACTCAGTTAAGAAGAGGATTTATTTCAATTGAGTCGAGACAAAGTAACGTAGTAATTGGCCTTTTCTCACATACACTGGCAAAGTGTAAATATTTGTCTTTAAATCCGTTAAAGGTTGCTTAGAGATACTAAATACCAAAGAGGAAGTCATGATGTCTTTTTGCCCGGGGGATATCATGTGTTTGTTCTGTTCCGTTGCCTTCTTTTTTTCTTCGTCTTTTTTTTCATAACACTAAATCCAAACCTGCCAATATTTTTACCCAGAAGATAGTAAAATCCGTGTGAATAGGTTATCATTTCTGCTTTATCAAGTCTAAGCGCCCCTGTTTCTTCATGTAGTAAGCCCTCATCGACATGAACAGCTATGACATCAGAGATAAACATATCATGACTACCCAAAGGGACAATTTGTTTTACTTTGCATTCAATATTAACCGGAGATTCTTTGATTATCGGTGCTTGCACTTTAGTGGCCGGGACGGGTGTCAGGTTCATTTCTTCAAATTTGTTGTAATCTTTTCCGGATTTCACCCCGCACCAGTCAGTTTGATAGGCTATGGTGCTGTTTGTTAAATTAATGACGTATTCCTTTTGCTCTTTGAGTGTCCCATATGAATGGCGTTCCGGTTTTACCGAAATATAACACATAGGAGGATTTGAGCAGATGGTTCCTGTCCAGGCGATGGTAATAATATTGTAATATTTGGGTGAGTTACCCAAACTGACCATTACGGCAGGTAAGGGGTAGATCATTGTGCCGGGTTTCCAGTGGATTTTCTTTGACATTATAAATTCTCTTTATCTTTCTTTGATATTCTATCAAAATTTTCATTCTTCATTTGCATTGGTTGACCTGTCGTTTCAAGGATATTCCACCAAAGTTCTCCCTCAAGGTTTATTTCTTTTCGTTTTTTTACGGCAATTTCAATTGGTAGCAGGGTAAATTCACCATTCCAATTGCCAACAACACAAGTTGTTTTACCTGCCATTGCAGCATGAACAGCATTTTGGGCAAGAAGATTACAAAATTTACTGTCATTAGCATTTGCAGGAGCGCTTCTGATGATGTAACTCGGGTCTATATATTTGAGATTAAAAGGGAATTTTTTCGAATCAAATTCTTCTTTTATTTTGTCTTTTAGGTACAGACCTATGTCTTCAAGTTTTTTATTTCCGGATGCATCTTTTTTTCCTGAATCTGAGAAAAACTGCTGACCTGCGCCTTCTGCAACGACAATGAGTGCATGTTTCCTGTCTTCAAGCCGCTTTCTAAGCGCCTTAAAAAATCCATGCGGACCATAAAGATCAAAGTATAGTTCAGGAACAAGAACAAAGTTTACTTCCTGTACTGATAAAGCTGCATTTGCGGCGATGAAACCTGATTCCCTGCCCATAAGTTTAACAAGGGCTATACCGTTGTAAGCTCCATGCGCTTCATTGTGAGCGTCACGCAGAACAGTATTTGCAATGCTAAAAGCAGTCTCAAAACCGAAGGAGCGTTCAATAAAGCTGATGTCATTATCGATTGTTTTCGGAATTCCCACGACTGAAATTTTGAGGTTCCGCCTTGCTATTTCTTCAAATATGGCGCCTGCACCTCTTAATGTGCCGTCGCCGCCTATTGTAAACAATATATTGATACTATGCCTTTCCAGGGTGTCAACTATCTGCCCGACATCCTGAGGTCCTCTGGATGAGCCCAGAATTGTTCCGCCATAGAGGTGTATTGTATCAACAATTTCAGGTGTCAGATCAAAAAAGGGATGTCCATATTCAGAAATAAATCCCTGATAGCCGTATTTTATGCCGACAATTCTTTTAACATTGTATCGATGATAAAGTTGCATAACCAGGCTGCGAATTACGTTATTTAAACCAGGGCATAAACCGCCGCAGGTTACAATTGCGACCCTGGTTTTCGCAGGTTCAAAGTAAAGATATTCCTTTGGCCCGGCTTTTTCGAAAGATATTGGCTCAATTCCTTTCTGCTGACATTTTTTGAAATTATCTAATGAGGGGTCCAGAACAATTCTCTCTCCTTCTTTTACATAATTATATACCCCGTCGCCATCTACTTTTGATAAGGTGAGAGGAGATTTGACTGAGCATCTGCCCAGATTTCTTACCTGAAAATCTCCTGCATTTCCCGGCTTTTCATTTTTCATATTACTAAAGTATTTATTGGTTCAAAGTTTTTTCAAAAATATAAAACCAAAACCTTAACTCAATATTATCCTGAAATTAATTACAAAAATTTAATATTTTGCCTGCTTATTCATTATAAAATGGGGGCGTCAAAAAACTTATCCTATTTTCGTGTGTTTAATTAATGAATGAATCAATTTAAAAAACGAAATGTATGGATAAGATTAGCATTTATTTTTATGATACAAAACCTTATGACAGGAATACCTTTGAAGAAATTAACAAGCAATATGGCGATAAGCTGAAATTTTTCAAAGGCCATTTGAATCCCGACACAGCTGAACTGTCAAAAGGAGCAGATGCTATTTGTATATTTGTCAATGATATGTTGACAGAAGAGGTTGCAAAGATACTTGAAAGAAATAACGTCAGGCTGGTTGCTCTGAGATGTGCAGGCTACAATAATGTGGATTTGCACGCCATTAAAAACAGGTTTAAGGTTGCCCGTGTACCGGCATATTCTCCCCATGCGGTTGCTGAACACACATTAGCTATGATTTTATCTCTAAACCGGAAAATACATCGTGCCTATTACAGAATAAGAGATATAAATTTCAATATTGATGGTCTTCTGGGATTTGATATGGTTGGAAAAACAGCAGGAGTTGTGGGGACAGGTAAAATCGGCAGGGTTTTAATCCGCATACTCAGAGGATTAGACATGAATGTGCTGGCTTATGATCCATATCCAAATGAAAAAGCTGCAGAAAACCTTGGATTCAAATATGTCGAACTGGATGATTTATATAAGAATTCGGATATCATCAGTCTGAATTGTCCGCTCACGAAAGAAACCTTTCATATGATCAACAACTCAAGTTTGAGTATGATGAAGCCGAATGTCATGATTGTTAATACAGGCCGGGGGCAATTGATTAACAGTAAAGACCTTATCGAAGCGCTGAAAGATCACAAAATTGGTTCGGCGGCTCTTGATGTTTACGAAGAAGAAAGCGAATATTTCTTTGAAGATCACTCAAGCACCACAATACAGGATGATGTACTGGCACGTTTAATAACTTTTAATAATGTGCTTATCACATCTCATCAGGGATTTTTCACAAAAGAGGCATTACAGAGTATTGCCAGAACAACCTTTGAAAACATTCATAAATATCTCATAGACGGGAAGATACAAAATGAAGTATGTGAAAAATGTCCGGATTAGAATGATTATAAATTAGTTTTTCATTCCTTTTTTTCTCTGTGATTATATATTTTTGTGTCTAATCCGTAATCCGGTTGCATGTTCAGAAGTTGTTCTGTCGGTAGCCGGACAATGCTTCCTGCATATTGATATACCGGGGTTTTATCATATTGCAGGCAATGTATTTTTTTGGCAAATATCGAATTAAACATACAAAACAATGAGAACCTGTACGCAAGAAAAAAACAAAAATCAGTGTAATTGTTCATATCCCTGTTCACGTAAAGGAATTTGTTGTGATTGTTTACATTATCATCGGCGGATGGGCGAATTACCGGCATGCTATTTTCCTGGTGATTATGAAAAAACATATGACAGGTCAATTGAGGGATTTATGAAACTTGTTCAGAAGCGTGGCGCCTGGTGGTGATTATGCTGTGTTGTTACAGAATCACGGCTCAATATTTTGTTATTTAACACTCAATTAACATTAATTTAACAATTATTTAATCATATACCGTCACAATATCCTAATTTTGTTTCGTATAAGAATATTTCTTATATTTTTTTAAACAAATGGTAAAGAGAATCTTATATTTATGGTTTTTCTCTTTACACTTCTTATTTAAGAGCGTTATGAGCAAAGAAGATGTCTTGTCTAAACTGGAAATGGAGGTAGACCTAAGTCAAAAAAAACTCCTGGATGCCTTTCTTAAAAGCAACAATTTTAAATTTGCTATCAAAGATAATAACAAAAAGAACACATCGCTGGTAACAATAGAAGATATTACGGCTCTTACTGCTTTTCAGCTTGGCGCCAAATATCAGCGTTATTTATCTGAAGACTTTCTTGCTTATTAGCAAGTTATACATCTTGAAACGAAAAAAGATTACATGTTTAACTTCAGGGCGCTTCAATTCATTTTCGAAGTGAATGCATGATATTCATGAGTTTCCTTACCTTTTCTTTACTGACAGGTTTTTTCCAGTCATTGTCTTCTTTAATAGCAGAACCTATGATGAATGCATCCGAAAAACGGTAAAATGTCTCGATATTTGACAATGAAATTCCTGAGCCGGCAATTGCAGGCAAATGAACTGTTTCTTTTATTTTCCTGATATCCTCCATATCAGGTTCTCTGCCTGTAAAACCACCAGTAATGATTATTCCGTCTGATAAAAAAAATTCAGCAGATTTTACCGCAATGTCAATATTAATATCAGCGGTGATGGCATTTGATGTATGCTTTTTTTTGATGTCGGTAATTATTTTGACTTTATCAGCGCCAATACATTTTCTGTATCTCAAAAGCTCTCCGGCACATGCGTCCATATAACCTTCATCAGATATTTGTCCGAAAATGAATCCTTCAGCCCTGATGAAATCAGCTCCTGCTGCATGAGCAGCGGCAAGAGCTTCTTTATTTGCGCCTGCAAGTATCTGTATTCCGGTTGGAAGACCTGTGATTTTCTTTACTTCCCAGGCAACGATACTCATCACTGAAAGCACCTCAGGTTGATACGCTTTATTTAAATAGGGAATATCATGCATATTTTCGATAAGAATGCCATCAATATTGCCCTCTTTAAGAATTTTGGCTTCTTTAATAGCAGCAGATATCAATTCGGGAAGATTACCCTGGTATTTTGGCGAGCCGGGAAGCGCTCCGAGATGAACCATACCGATAACCGGTTTGGATACTTTAAACAAGCTTAAAAAATTATCCATAGATCAAAGACTCCAATACTGTATTTTTCGGATTTTGTTCCTGTAAGTACCCTTTAAATCGACTATAACAGCATTATTTGCAGCGAGTTTCCCAAAAAAACTTTCATCAAGAGTTGCATATCCTTCATGTTTTACTGTTATGATGATGGCATCATATGGCCCTGACGGATTTTCAGTTAACTCTATACCAAATTCTTCTTTTATTTCTTCCGGATCAGCATATGGGTCAGTAATATGAGGCTGAACACCGAAGGAATTTAATTCCCTGATGATATCTACAACTTTTGAGTTTCTGATGTCGCTGACATTTTCTTTAAAGGTGGCGCCCATAATCAGCACTCTGGCTGTTTTAATGTTTTTATCTTTGGCAATCATCTGTTTGATGGTCATTTTTGCGACATATCCACCCATGGAGTCATTCACATAGCGACCGGAGTTAATTATTTTTGGATGATAACCAAAAGTTTGTGCCTGGTAAGTCAGGTAATAAGGGTCAACTCCAATACAATGACCACCTACCAAACCCGGGTGAAACCTTAAAAAGTTCCATTTTGTTCCGGCAGCTTCCAGCACATCATATGTATTGATTCCCATCCTGCCAAAGATGATGGATAATTCATTCATCAGCGCAATATTGACATCACGTTGGGTATTTTCAATGATTTTTGCGGCTTCTGCAACTTTCATACTCCGGGCTTTATGTACACCTGCTTCTATAATTTCACTGTAAACAGATGATATTAGTTCTAAAGATTCATCATCACATCCTGATACAATTTTGACTATTTTAGTGAGTGTGTGTTTTTTATCTCCCGGGTTAATCCTTTCAGGAGAATACCCAACTTTAAAATCTTTGCCAAATTTTAAGTTTGATTGTTTTTCAAGTACCGGAACACAGTCCTCTTCAGTACACCCGGGGTAGACGGTTGATTCATATACAACATAATCGCCTTTACTCAGAACGTTGCCAACGGTTTCGGAGGCATTAATAACAGGTGTAAGATCAGGATGGTTATGACTGTTAATGGGTGTCGGAACAGCAACTATGTAGAAAGAAGCGTCTTTGATATCTTCAATTTTTGAAGTAAACTCCATGTCAATATTCTCAAAAGCGCTTGAATCAAGTTCCTGACTCGGGTCTATTTTTTGTTTCATCATATTTACCCGTTCTTCTTTGATATCAAAGCCAACTACTTTGAATTTTTTTGCAAACTCAATTGCAATAGGCAAACCAACATATCCAAGGCCTATGACTGCAATACTTGATTTTTTTTTCCGAAAATCTGTTATATTCATGATAGTTTAATTTTTATAATACAGGATTATTTTTTTTGTAAAATGGATGGTATTCAATTTCTTTTTTGGCAAACGGGTGATAATCACCTTTTAGACCAATAGGCTGAGTATTTCGGATTGTATAAACAGTTTCGATGCTTTTGCGTGCATCTTCTATTCCAAATCCTTGTCCGTCAAGAATGTTTTTGTATGTTTCGGTGTGTAAATCAGTGAAACCACCAGAGAACTCAATTTCTTCACCATCAATCTGAATAGAGCGAAATGTTCTTTGCCCTTTTGCTTTTATATCGTCAGGAAGCGCTTCATAATCAATGCTGAGGTACCATCTGACTGTTGCACGTTCAAGATGCAAAATACCCGCAGCACGTTTAGGTTCAAGCACATGGACAATATTCTCTTCTACATCCCCAAAAATCCAAATGAGCATATCGAAAAAGTGGATGCCAATATTTGTTGCAATACCGCCTGATTTTTGAACATCAGCTTTCCAGCTTGTAAAATACCAGTGTCCGCGGGAAGTGATGTAAGTCAGATCAATATCATGATGTTTATCCGGAGCGGAGTTTTCGATTCTTTCTTTAAGAGCTTTTATTGCCGGGTGAAGTCTGAGCTGAAGAATATTATATATTTTTTTCCCTGTCTCTTCTTCCACCTCTTTGAGCGCATCAATATTCCAGGGATTCAGTACAAGGGGTTTCTCACATATGGCATGTGATTGATGGTTAAGTGCAAATCTGATTTGAGAATCATGGAGATAATTTGGGGTGCAGATAGAAACATAATCAACTTTCATTTCTGTACGCCGCAGTTTATCAACATGTCTCTCAAACCTTTCAAATTCAATAAAAAAATCAGCGTTTGGAAAATAGCTGTCAATGATTCCAACGCTGTCATTTGTATCTAATGCACAAACAAGTACGTTGTTGGTTTCTTTGACTGCTTTCATGTGTCTAACCGCGATGTAACCTGCTGCTCCTACTAATGCAAATCTTTTCATCTGTTTATCTTTTAGAGATCATTTATTAATAACGCAATAGAAATAATCATTTCAATGTTCCAAAATTTTCAATTTCGAGGATACCCGACCAAAGGTCGGTATCTCACGATCAAATCAATCATTGACCGTTTCATATAGGTAATTTGATGAATAATGAGTTGTGACAAAAATGCACAAATATAAAATTAATTGATGAAAATGAATAGAAAAACAGATATAGAAGAAATCAGTATTTCTAAACGTAAATAGACAACACTATTCCTCCTTTATTACAGCCCCGTTTTTGAAAAGGTATCTTTCTTTACTTTCCGGACAAACGGCTATCCCATCATCATCAAAATGAAGCCTGTGACCATATTCACTCATCCAGCCCACGTGTTTTGCCGGATTACCAACAACCAGTGAATATGGTTTTACATCTTTTGTAACAACTGCCCCGGCGCCAATAAAGGAATATTCACCCAGGGTTATACCACAGATAATTGTTGCGTTGGCGCCTATTGTGGCGCCTTTTTTTACAAGCGTTCTTTGGTATTCCTCCCGTCTGACAACAGCGCTGCGTGGATTAATAACATTTGTAAATACCATAGAAGGGCCAAGAAAGACTTCATCCTCGCAAATTACGCCGGTATAAATTGAAACATTATTCTGTACCTTCACATGATTTCCAAGGATAACATCCGGAGATACTACCACATTCTGACCAATATTGCATTTTTGGCCAAGTGTTGAATTTGGCATAATATGGCTAAAATGCCAAATTTTAGTGCCTTTACCAATATGGCAGCCGTCGTCAATGACAGCTGTCTCATGAGCGAAAAAGTTTTTTTCTTTCATTAGGGTTATATTTTATTGACAATACGCTCGTATTTTTGAAACAATATATTCTTGTTGATCTCTATCAAGTTCTGTGTGCATAGGCAGAGATAACACTTGTTTTGAAAGCTTTTCTGCAACAGGCATATCACCGGTCTGATAACCCATAAACTTATATGCATTTTGAAGATGGAGTGGGACAGGGTAATAGATCATGGCCGGGATGTTATTCTCCTTGAGAAACGCCTGTAAACCGTCCCTGTTAATATTTTCATCAAGAATGATGGTATATTGATGAAATATGTGTTTCCTGCCTGATTTTCGGTATGGTGTTTTAACCATGTTTATGGTTTCCAGTAGCTTGTCATAATTATCTGCGGCTTCTATCCTGGCTTTGTTGTACTGATCGAGGTATTTTAGTTTTACCCGGAGGATGGCTGCCTGAATTGAATCGAGTCTTGAGTTAATGCCAATATCATCATAGTAATATCTTTTTTTCATTCCGTGATTGGCTATTGAGGCGATTTTTTCAGCCAAAACGCTGTCGTTCGTCATGACAGCTCCGCCATCACCATAACACCCAAGATTTTTTGAAGGAAAAAATGATGCACATCCTATATCCCCAACAGTACCACATTTTTTTGTTGAACCATCATTCAAATTATAATCAGCTCCGACAGCCTGAGCTGCATCTTCAATAATTTTAAGGTCATTTTTTTTTGCAAGTGATTCTAATTCATCCATATCAGCTGCCTGACCAAAAAGGTGGACAGGCATAATGGCTTTCGTTTTGCTATTAATGGCTCTCTCTGTGTCAGCAACTGAAAGGTTAAATGTATCCGGGTCTATATCCACTAAAACCGGTTTTAATCCCAACAGGGCAATCACTTCAACAGTTGCTATAAAAGTAAAGGTCGATGTAATAATCTCATCACCGGGTTTCAAATTGAGTGACATCAGCGCCAGTTGCAAAGCATCGGTCCCGTTTGCACATGGGATGACGTATGAAACATTCAGATATTTTTCCAACTCTTCCTGAAAGCGCTTTACTTCAGGCCCTTTAATAAAAGCAGTGGATTCAATAACGCCTGATATGGCTTCATCGATTTCTTTCTTTATTTTAAGGTATTGACTGTGAAGGTCAACCATTTTTATATCTTTCATAGCTGTAATAGTTTTATTTTAGATATTGTAATAATCTTTGTACCAGCAAACAAATTTTTTCACTCCATCTATGACAGGTGTTGAAGGCCGGTAGCCGAAGTCAGCTTCAAGAGCAGAGACATCTGAAAACGTTGCAAGAACATCACCGGGTTGCAATGGCATAAAGTTTTTTTCTGCTTTTTCCCCTGTAGCATCTTCTATGGCCTGTATGAAATCCATTAATTCAACCGGATTAGAGTTGCCTATGTTGTAAACTTTATAAGGGGCAACAGAAGAGGCCGGGTCAGGTTTTTTACCTGACCAGTCAGGATTCCCCCGGGGAGGATTCAAAATAATTCTTTGTAATCCTTCAATGATGTCATCTACATAGGTAAAATCGCGTTTCATCCTCCCAAAATTGTATACATCAATGGGTTTGCCTGCCAGAATATTTTTTGTGAAGATAAACAGCGCCATGTCAGGTCGTCCCCAGGGACCATAAACGGTGAAAAACCGAAGACCTGTGGTTGGAATATTGTACAAATAGCTGTAGGAATGAGCAATCAGTTCATTGCTTTTTTTTGTGGCTGCGTAGAGGCTGACAGGATGGTCAATATTATCGCCGGTTGAGAAGGGCATATTTTCGTTCAAACCATATACACTTGAGCTGCTTGCATAGACAAAGTGCTTTATTTGGAAATGCCGGCATGCTTCAATCATGTGCATGAATCCTGTTATGTTGCTGTCAAGATAAGCATAAGGATTCGTAAGACTATATCTCACGCCAGCCTGGGCGGCGAGATGACATACATAATCCACACCTGAAGTTTTGAAAAAATTGAATAAGTTTTCCTTATCTTCAAGATTTATCTGCAAAAAGGTGTAATTATCATACTTATGACTTTTTACCGGGTTATTATATGTTATTTTCGCTCGTTCTATGCCGGACTCCTTTAACCGGGCATATTTTAAGTTTACATCATAATAATCGTTAATATTATCAATACCTGTTACCTGTACCCCCAGCTTAATGTAATGCATTGCCAGGTGGTAGCCGATAAATCCCGCAGTTCCGGTTATTAATAAATGCATTTCTAAAAATTATTTATTATATTTTTGAAGATACCATTCAATTGTTTTCGTAATACCGCTTTCAAAATTTTCTTCCTCCTGCCAGCCAAGTTGTTTTTTTATCTTCGACGGGTCAATAGCATACCGTCTGTCATGACCTGCCCTGTCTTTGACGAAAGTGATGAGTTCTTCATATTTTTTATTATCTGATCTTGGATGGAGTTTATCGAGCATTTTGCAAATTGCAGATGCCACAGTAATATTATCCTTTTCACATTCACCGCCTATATTATAGGTTTCACCGCTTTTACCTTTGTGGAAAACAGTATCTATTCCTTTACAGTGATCAATGACATAAAGCCAGTCTCTGACGTTTTT